>NZ_CAWPRC010000033.1:0-95639 GCF_963890165.1 Aliivibrio sp. SR45-2
ATCGATTCTTTTTTTATGGTAAAAATACAATCGTGCTTAGCTACACACGTAATATCTTCTGTACAGCATGATGGATATCAGCACTTGACGCATTGACGTTTAATGAAAAAGAAGCATATTGGTCACCACGATTAAAGCCCATCGAACGATCCACTTCAGCTAAACAGTGAAGAACTTGACCATCCAGAACAAATGATAGTTCTATTTCTTTCTTGTTGATGAAACCATTACTTTTAAATTCGATCTCTTGGTAACCACCAGAATGTGACTTAAAGTGCCCTCCATTTAGGAACCCCTGCTCTACATCCGCTTTTACCATACTAAACCCAGCCTGTTCGATTTGGCTGATAATAGCTGCAGCAACTCGCATTGGCTTAACAACTAATAAATCACGATCCGTAGGATCAATAGCAAAATCAATGTCTAATACGGTTTCAACCCAAACATCACAATGGTTATTGTTCACATTAAGCGCTGTAATCGGAGTTTCATCTGGCAACTTAATTGTAAATTTCATTTCCTGAGTCTCCCCAGCTTGAATCACAAATGGATTCACGGCTTGAGTATGAAACAGGGTTAATGTTTGATAGCTAGTTCCATTGTCATTTTCTACTTTGATTTCAGTATTCAGCTTCAAATGGATTGCATCAATTTTTTGCTCAATATCTCCCCCTTGAATATGAACCGTACCTATTAACGTATCACCTTGGAACAATTCAGGGTTTTCTAAAATGGTATCTACCTTTGCGGCACCTATACCTAATGACGCCTTTAATTTTTTAAACATCCTTTTATCCTTTCTATGCACCCTTCTTGGGCTTCTCATTTATATTCTAAAATAGGCTTCTTACTATTACGTTCCTAAAATCTGCATTGGCAGTTGTAATAAAGCATCTCCGCTACTTGCAAAATACCAAATAATACCAACTAACGAACTGACAAGCCCTACATACCAAGCTGATGAAACAATTTGTCCATATTTATCTAAAGGCAACAAATGACTATGATGACGTTGCTTCCACTCAAAGACGATTTCTAAACTCCCCATAATAAGTAGGAAACCAAAAAGAGCGAGGCCTAATTGGTAACTTAATATTATCCCACCAATGGCAGCTAAAGCACACAATGCAATACCAACTTTGCTGTTCATAGAGAAGCTAACACTTTTTAATACGTGTCCACCGTCTAAGGGTAAAATGGGCAGTAAATTAAAGAGATTTAAGAATGCATTAAATACAGCAAGACCCGCAAAGAACATCTCTCCTGTTATCCAATACACGACAATTAAAATCAGCGACAGTATCAAACCAAAAAATGGTCCCATAATCGAAATAACAACATCTTGCCAACGTGTATTTATTTTCTCATCGCTGAGTGCTAATCCCCCTAAAAATGGGATCAAATAAATCCCTTTCGTCTTCATTCCAAAGTATTTCATAGCACGAATATGACCGTATTCATGAAACACTAGGCAAGCTATCAGTGATAATGCAAATTCAATAGAAAATAACCATGAGTAAGCTGCAATACTGGCTGACGCTAATACAACTTTAACCAGTTTAACGCTTTTTAATGCTTTCATGCCTAATGACACAAGCCCGATCAAACTAAACCGGCGCTCTGCTTTTATTGGCTCATGTGGTACTTGTTGCTCAATGTCTTTTGTATTACGAGAGCCTTCTGCGATCAACTGGTCATCAACGCTTGCACGATACTCGATCAAAAATGGTTGCCAAGTGACTTTCGCTTCTAAACGACACGTTACTATCGTCTCACCTTGATTCAATTTAAATTCGTGTATAAATAGATCTTGATGATCCGCGGATGCCGCCTGTTGAGCAACTAATGTATTACTCCAAAACACTTGCTGCCAGCCAGCCATTGAGCCTTCTAAACGCAATGGCTGTCCAAGAAAATCAATGGATAACAGTTCCATTATTTATCCTATATAAGTAATTGTTAAACTAAATGGTAAGAAACTACGTAAAGTTGACCTTTGTTTGGGTAAATCTCTTCGATAATTTGTTTTAACTCATCTAATGTCATATTTTCTTGATCGGCATGATATTGGTTTAATTCATCAAACGTAATGGGCGTAACGCTATCAATTGCTAAACGACAAAAATAACGATTGTCTTCATACGTGCTGACTGAAACCTCAGAACCTACCGCATAATCTTTTTCTGATTCATCTCGAATCGTAATTACTTTTTTGCCCGACATAATATCTGATTCAAAACGCTCAAAAAAAGTCATCGTTGTTGGTATGTTTGTCATTTAATTTTACCTAAAATTTATTTAATATTTCACAAAACCAAGCGACTTTATCAGCCGCTTGATACTCGAATTTATTGTGAATCACTGAATTTATGCGAAGCAGTAATTTGCCCAGTGAGCCAAGCCCGCTGTCACTGAACCAAAGTAATTACCACCTACAATTTCAATATTTGGTAATTGTTTCTGCAATGCTGCTTGTAAAATTGGTGAACGAGCAGAACCACCAGTAACATAAATAATATCAGGCGTTTTACCCGCTTGTTGAATGGCTTCTTTAACAAGTCTATTGATGTTCTCTTGCGGTTTCGCAATTGCCTCAGTAAGACTTTGTTGATCAATAGATAATGATAAGCCTTCATCAAGATAGCTGAGATCAACCGAATGCTCTAAATGCTCTGATAGCGCAATTTTTGTTTGTTCAGCGTCACGAAGTAATTTATAGCTTAATTTTTCATCGTACAGTTTAATCAATCGAGCTAGTTTTTCTGGCTCTTGTGTCTCATTCATCATTTGCAATAAATGTTTACGGTTAGCAAAACCAAAGAAATCCAATTGTGCCACAATATTATTAATAGCAATTGGATTCCAAAATTGAGTCATTGGTAACTCTAAGCCTTTATGAGTTCGACTTTGAGATCCCAGCATTGGCATAAATTTACGGTGTGCTAAATGAATATCTAAATCATTACCACCAATACGAGACCCACTGTGAGCTAAGATCCCTTTTGTGCGGTCATGATTACCTTTCCAAGATGGTCCCATCTCGATCATCGAGCAATCAGTCGTACCACCGCCAATATCAACAATAAGAACCGTTTTTTCTTCAGTTAATGTTTGCTCATAGTCTAGACCCGCGGCCACTGGTTCAAATTGAAATTCAATATTTTTAAAACCAACACGCATCGCTGCACGTGACAAAATAGAGATGGCTTGGCTGTTTGCCTCATCACTTTCTGCCCCTTGGAAGTTAACAGGACGCCCAATAACGGTAGATGTAATATCAGCCTGTAATTCTTGCTCTGCATTATTTTTGATGTTTTTCATCATGGCAGTTACAAGATCTTCAAACAAGCTAACTTGTACATCACGTAAACCAGAAACACCTAAGAAAGATTTAGGTGACTTTACGTAATATACGTCTTCTGGATCATCAATATAAACATTTAAAGCCGCTTGACCAAACGTCAGAGATCCTGCATCAACATCAATATCCTCTTCACGGTTATAAGCAATGGCCGTATGAAGTAAACGTTCATTAATATTCGTACTTGGTTGAACACCCCAAATACGAAATAGATATTCAGAAACCGCTTCTCGAGTAGGTGCGCATAACGCGGAAGGTATAAAAGTACTATCCCCTTCTAGTTTAAGCAGTTTAGCTTGATTATTTTGAATGGTTGCCACTGAGCAATTTGCCGTTCCGTAGTCAAATCCAATAAACATTGTTGTACACCTAGCATCGAATAAAAGGGAGCTGATTTTACTCGCTTGCTACCCATTTGCCAATCAAAATGAAAAAGATGCTGCAATTCCGACATGATCTTGGTTAATAACGGGGGTAATCATGACCTTATTTGAATCTATATATGCATCTGTCACTAAATATTGAATGGTTGTTGCTAAAACTGCACCCGCAATCACATCACGCCAATAATGGTGATCATTCTCAACTCGCGAATAACCAACTAATCCTGCACTAATATAAGCAGGTAAACCATACTTCCAGCCATAACGAAATTGTAAATAAGATGCCCCCTGAAAAGCCGATGATGAATGACCTGATGGAAAACTTAAATCATCTTCTCCATTCGGCCTTTCTTCTCTTACTGTATACTTAAGAGCTTGAGTGGCAGCGAGTGTATATGCAGCTCCTTTTGCAAACATCCAAAACCCATCGTAATCTTCTTTAAATAAGGCAACCGAACCAGCAACAACAGGAATACCTACCGCACCTATGTTTGCGGCTATATCGCCTGGCTGATCCTCAGAAGCTTCTGCGTCATGACTAAAAAGAATAATACTTGAAAAAATAGCACCGCTAATAAGCCCTACTTTGACGAACGATTTCATTTGTGACCTTTACTACAAAATGTTGGAAGTACGCAATTATACCCGACGATATGTAAACTCTTCGTCACCTTTCTAGGTGTTTTAGCTCAAAAATAGGTTTATTCTTTTATTTCTATCCTTTTTTTACTATCTTGACTGGATAGACCATTAAAGGATTAGAGATTAGGTATACTAGCGTGGTTATTTCATTAGCTAGGTTTTACCAAATATATTATGCAGTTAAATCAATATTTTTCGGAAACAGATAATTCATTTGAATTTACACGCCAACAAGCAAGTGATTTTGCGAAAAAAGTGGCAGGTGATTTCAACCCTATTCATGACGTAATCTCAAAGCGTTTCTGTGTTCCTGGTGATTTACTGTTTGCTGTTTTACTTTCAAAAACAGGCATCAGTAATAAAATGCATTTTAATTTTGCTGGTATGGTATCGGACAGTACGTCACTTCATATCAATCATGCAGAACAAGGTGAATACTCTTTATCTGATCAAAACAATAAAGAATATTTACACGTTAGCCGCAGTGGTGATAAAAATATCGATCCTGAATTCATTGAAAACGTTGTAAAACAATATGTTCAATTCTCAGGCATGAACTTCCCACATATAATGGTCCCTCTAATGGAAGAGAAGCAGTTAATGATCAACTGCCAACGTCCATTAGTGATTTATGAAAGTATGGACATCGAGTTTACTCGCCTTGATATTGTTAAACCTAGCGTTGAATTTACGGGTGCAACAATGGATATAGAAGGAAAACGAGGACTTGTTAAGTTAAACTTCAAATTCACTGAAAACGGTGAAGAAGTCGGTCATGGTACTAAACGCATGATTGCTACCGGTTTAAAAACATACGATCAAGAAGCTATTGATGATCTCGTTGAACGCTTTACTGCTTTAAAAACGGCATATAACAACTAAAGTTTATAAGTCCCTCAAACATCCTATAAAAAGAGCGCTTTTGTGCTCTTTTTATTTGCCATAAGGCAAGGTAAATCACAAAACGTCCTATTGTTTTACGACCAATATCATACCATACTTATTCATAACTATAATGAATGTGAAGGCCATGACTTTCACGACACTTTAAAAGTTGGCGATGATGAAAACAGTAATAAAACCTGAAGAGCAGGAAAAATTTGGACGATCTGAATTAGATTCTCGGTCAGAAAAATCAACCTCCTTCCCTATAAACAGTCACTATACTTGTTGTGAGTGTTATGCAGCATGGTTCGGACAACCTATTTGTATCGCATGTGGCAAAGAAAAATTTGTCATCACAACCGATCTCTATTCTGAACAGCGTAAATTTGATATTTGCTAAAACTACTTCAAATTTGTCAAATTACAGAGACAAAAAAGCCCGCTTAAAAATAAGCGGGCTTTTTAATACGCTAAGAAAAATTACTCTTCTGTCGTATCTTCATCTGATTCAGCGTCAGGAGTTTCAGTTGCTTCAGTAATTACTGTCGCCTCTTCTTCACCTTCTACTACATCACCTTCAAGAATTTCAAGCTCTTCTGGTTCATCAATGCGTTGTAGACCAACTACATTTTCATCTTCAGCAGTACGGATCAGTGTAACACCTTGGGTATTACGACCCACTTGGCTTACTTCCGATACGCGTGTACGAACTAACGTACCTGCATCCGTGATCATCATGAACTCATCACCATCTTCAGCTTGAACCGCACCGACAACACTGCCGTTACGATCAGAAACCTTGATAGAAACAACACCTTGTGTTGCACGGCTCTTCGTTGGGTATTCAGAAATCTTAGTACGTTTACCGTACCCATTTTCTGTCACCGTTAGAATGTCGCCTTCATTAGAAGGAACAATCAATGAAACAACCTGATCTTCACCAGTCAGTTTCATACCACGAACACCTGAAGCAGTACGACCCATTCCACGAACATGTTCTTCGCTGAAACGAACGACTTTACCTGCTTTAGAGAACAGCATGATTTCATTTGAACCCGTCGTAATATCGACGCCGATTAATGAATCATCTTCACGTAGATTAACTGCAATCAGGCCGTTTGCACGAACTTTAGCAAATTGATCCAGAGATGTTTTCTTAACCGTACCATCACCTGTTGCCATGAAGATGAACTTATCTTCAGAATATTCAGATACTGGTAGAATCGCTGTAATACGCTCACCTTCCTCTAGAGGAAGAATGTTCACGATAGGCTTACCACGAGCGGTGCGGCTTGCTTGAGGAAGTTGGAATACTTTCAAGCTGTATGCTTTACCACGTGTAGAGAAGCAAAGGATATTATCATGAGTGTTAGCAACAAGTAGACGCTCGATATAATCGGTGTCCTTCATCTTAGTTGCACTCTTACCTTTACCACCACGACGTTGCGCTTCGTAATCACCTAGAATTTGGTACTTAACATAACCTTCACGAGAAAGTGTTACTACAACATCTTCTTGTGTGATTAAGTCTTCGATATCGATATCGTGAATAGCAGCACCAATTTCAGTGCGACGCTCATCACCATAAGTATCACGAACCGTAATTAATTCATCACGAATGATTTCCATTAGACGTTCAGTGCTTGCAAGGATATGCATTAGCTCTGCGATTTCATCTAATAGTGCTTTGTATTCATCTAGAATTTTTTCATGTTCTAAACCAGTTAAACGGTGTAGACGTAATTCTAGAATTGCTTGAGCTTGTTGTTCCGTTAAGAAGTATTGACCTTCACGAATACCAAACTCTGGCTCTAACCAATCAGGACGAGCAGCATCTGTACCAGCACGCTCTAGCATGTCGGCAACATTACCAAGATCCCAACCGCGAGCGACTAGGCCTTGTTTTGCTTCTGCTGGTGATGGCGCATTTTTGATTAGATCAATGATCTCATCAATGTTTGCTAATGCCAGCGCCAAACCTTCAAGGATATGAGCACGATCACGCGCTTTGCGTAATTCAAAAATTGTACGGCGAGTTACCACTTCACGACGGTGATCAACAAAACACTTCAACATTTCTTTTAAGTTGAACAGTTTTGGTTGGCCATTATCAAGTGCCACCATGTTTACGCCGAATGTAGTTTGAAGCTGAGTTAATGAGAATAAGTTATTAAGAACCACCTCACCCACTGCATCACGCTTACATTCGATAACAATACGCATACCATCTTTATCAGATTCGTCACGCAGTGCTGAAATACCTTCGACTTTCTTATCTTTAACAAGCTCAGCGATCTTTTCGATCACACGTGCTTTGTTAACTTGATAAGGGATCTCAGTAACAATAATGGTTTCTTTACCATTTTTGTCCGCTTCGATATTTGCTTTAGAACGCATGTAAACTTTACCGCGGCCTGTTTTATATGCATCAACGATGCCTTTACGACCACTGATTAATGCAGCTGTCGGAAAGTCAGGACCTGGAATGTAGTTTATTAGTTCATCGATAGTAATATCTTCATTCTCGATGAATGCTAAACAACCATTAACCACTTCAGTTAAGTTATGAGGAGGTATATTAGTTGCCATACCAACTGCGATACCTGATGAACCATTAACTAATAAGTTAGGCACACGAGTAGGTAATACCGCAGGGATCTGTTCTGTACCATCATAGTTAGGAACGTAATCGACGGTTTCTTTGTCTAAATCGGCCAACAATTCGTGGGCAATTTTCGACATACGAACTTCGGTATAACGCATTGCCGCAGCAGAGTCACCATCGATAGAACCAAAGTTACCTTGGCCATCAACAAGCATATAGCGTAGTGAGAACGGCTGCGCCATACGTACTATCGTGTCGTATACAGCACTATCACCATGTGGGTGATACTTACCAATTACGTCGCCGACTACACGGGCAGATTTTTTATATGGTTTATTCCAATCATTACCTAATACATCCATCGCAAATAAAACACGGCGGTGTACAGGTTTTAGACCATCACGCACATCTGGAAGAGCACGACCAACGATTACTGACATCGCGTAGTCTAGGTATGAACCTCGAAGCTCATCTTCAATATTTACGGGCGTGATCCCTTTAGCAAGATCGCTCATAGAGCCAATATCCCTCAATTAGTTCTGTCGTATCAATATCAATTACTTTACCAATCATACTATCTATAAAGATAAAGTAATTGATACTGATAAACGTGCAAGATTGCAAAATATAGCACATAACGCTTCTATTTCGCATCGTTTTAATTCGCAAAATCACTCTTAAGCTTAAGAATCCTACGAAATCGGGAGCAAGTCACAAATCAAGCCATCATATTCTTGAAAAACCTAAACAAATTGATGAAAAAAGCATCATTTTAAAGGCTCTCTTTCTTATTTTTTTTGTATATAATGAAGGGAAGATAAAAAAGGAATGTGAATTATGACTCAGCAGTTAAATGTCGATCCAGCAGAAATCAAAAAATTTGAAGATATGGCCTCCCGTTGGTGGGATTTTGAAGGTGAATTTAAACCTCTACATCAAATCAATCCATTACGCCTTAATTATGTGTTGACCAACGCCAATGGTCTATTTGGTAAAAAAGTATTAGATGTTGGTTGTGGCGGCGGTATTTTAGCTGAGAGTATGGCGAAGCAAGGTGCAGAAGTTATTGGGTTGGACATGGGGAAAGAGCCTCTAACTGTCGCTCGTCTTCATGCATTAGAAACGGGTACTACGTTAGAATACATTCAATCTACTGCCGAGCAGCACGCAGAAGAATACCCTGAAACATACGATGTAATAACCTGCATGGAAATGCTAGAGCATGTACCAGACCCTTTATCTGTGATTCGTGCTTGCGCTAAAATGGTAAAACCGGGTGGGCATGTATTCTTCTCCACCTTAAACCGCAATATCAAATCCTATCTATTTGCTATTGTTGGCGCAGAACACGTTCTTAAATTGGTCCCAAAAGGCACTCATGATCACGATAAGTTCATCCGCCCTTCTGAATTATTAAAAATGCTCGATCAAACGGCATTACAAGAGCGTGGGATCACTGGCCTTCATTACAATCCATTAACAGACGCTTATTCATTAGGCACAAATGTTGATGTTAATTACATCATTCACACAACACTGTAAAATTCAGGCTCTTTATTTATTATTAATGTAAATAAAGAGCTTTTTCTTTCTACGCCGCTCCTATCATTTTATCCCCTACTCTTTTTCTCACAACATCACATTTTAGAACAACAAATCAGCAATTTTTTTCGATAAACAGAGATCCATCAAAACCACAAAAATCAAGAGAAATATTTTTTTAGCTGCTTACTTCTCAACCATTATTAAATCCACCATTTCTGATAGCTTGATATAGCTAATCTGACTCGGTTAGTAGTTACTTACTGTTTTTTTTTATTAAGAGGTTATTCACAAGATTGTCTCATTTCCTGACTTGATCCTTTTGCAAATAATCACTATCTTGTATCCAACTAATGATTAGCCCCTATATGTAGTGTTTACTCTGAGTTTCACTAAAATAGAGACTGATCACAAAACAACAACGAAAATTACAAAAATTACATATTTCGTTGTTTATTCTTCATTCTAAGGAAAAGTAGACAAATGACCCAACAGCTTACCGTTACTAAGCGAAATGGCACCACAGAAAAGATCAATTTAGAAAAGATCCATAAAGTGATCACCTGGGCTGCTGAAAATCTGGATAATGTTTCTGTTTCACAAGTTGAAATGAAATCCCACATCCAGTTTTATGAAGGCATGAAGACGTCTGATATTCATGAAACCATCATCAAAGCAGCGGCCGATCTTATCTCTGAAGAAACGCCAGATTACCAATACCTCGCTGCTCGTTTGTCTGTTTTCCATCTTCGTAAAAAAGCGTATGGCCAATTTGAGCCACCAACGCTATTTAAGCACGTCAATAACCTGATCGAATTAGGTAAATACGACAAGCACATTACAGAAGATTACACAGAAGCCGAATTCGACTTGATGGATCAAATGATCGATCACAGCCGTGATATGGATTTCTCTTACGCTGCTGTTAAACAACTAGAAGGGAAATACTTCGTACAAAACCGCGTAACGGGCGCGATCTACGAAAGTGCTCAATTCCTTTATATTTTAGTTGCGGCGTGCTTATTTGCTAAATACCCAAAAGATACTCGTCTGGATTACATTCAACGTTTCTACGACGCAACCTCTAAATTTAAAATATCGTTACCAACACCGATTATGTCTGGTGTTCGTACGCCAACACGTCAATTTAGTTCATGCGTTCTAATTGAATGTGATGATAGCCTTGATTCAATCAATGCCACGGCAGGCTCTATTGTACGTTACGTATCACAACGTGCAGGTATTGGCATCAACGCCGGTCGTATTCGTGCGCTTGGCTCTGAAATTCGTGACGGTGAAGCATTCCATACAGGTTGTATCCCATTCTATAAATACTTCCAAACAGCGGTAAAATGTTGTTCTCAAGGTGGTGTTCGTGGCGGCGCTGCAACCTTGTTCTACCCTATTTGGCACCGCGAAGTAGAATCACTATTGGTTCTTAAAAATAACCGTGGCGTTGAAGAAAACCGTGTTCGTCATATGGATTACGGCGTTCAAATTAACAAACTTATGTATACTCGCCTAATTAAAGGGGAACACATCAGCTTATTTTCACCTTCTGATGTTCCTGGCATGTACGAGGCTTTCTTTGCTGACCAAGTAGAGTTCGAGCGCCTGTATCTTAAATACGAGCAAGATACATCAATTAAGCGTGAAACAATTAAAGCGATTGAGCTGTTCTCGTTACTAATGCAAGAACGTGCTTCAACAGGCCGTATCTACATTCAAAACGTGGATCACTGTAATACACACAGCCCATTCGACCCAAGTGTTGCTCCAATTCGCCAATCTAACTTATGTTTAGAAATTGCTCTACCAACTAAGCCACTAACACACGTTAATGACGAAGAAGGTGAAATTGCATTATGTACTCTGTCTGCATTTAACTTAGGTGCGATAGAGAAATTAGAAGAGCTTGAAGAATTAGCTGAATTAGCGGTACGTGCACTTGATGCACTTCTTGATTACCAAGACTACCCATTACCAGCAGCTTACAAATCAACAATGAACCGTCGTACGTTAGGTGTAGGGGTTATTAACTACGCTTATTACCTAGCAAAAAATGGCGTTAAGTACTCTGATGGCAGTGCAAACGGATTAACGCATAAAACGTTTGAAGCAATTCAATTCTATCTTCTAAAAGCATCTGTAAATTTAGCGAAAGAACAAGGCGCTTGCCCTGCTTTCAATGAAACTACCTATGCTCAAGGTATCTTACCTATCGATTCTTACAAAAAAGACATCGATAATATATGTAGTGAAGAATTGCATTTAGATTGGGAAGAATTACGTTCAGACATTAAAACTCACGGTTTACGCAACTCAACGTTATCTGCATTGATGCCGTCTGAAACTTCTTCACAAATCTCAAATGCAACGAATGGCATTGAACCACCACGTGGTTTTGTATCAATCAAAGCATCAAAAGATGGTATTTTGAAACAAGTTGTTCCTGATTATTTGAACTTAAAAGATAATTATGAGCTGCTTTGGAACATCGGTTCTAACGATGGCTACTTGCAATTAGTCGGTATCATGCAGAAATTTGTCGACCAAGCAATTTCAGCGAATACAAACTATGATCCAAACAGTCAGCCAAATGGCAAAGTACCAATGAAACTATTGCTTAAAGACTTGTTAACGGCTTATAAGCTAGGTCTAAAAACATTGTACTACCATAACACCCGTGATGGCGCGAGCGATTCACAAGGCGATTTAGCTCAAGATGATGATTGTGAAGGCGGCGGCTGTAAAATATAAATAGCCCCTTCAATATTTAGCCCGCTTTCATTGCGGGCTTATTCATTTTTTAATCATTCATATCAACGCCCATAAATACGAATCTATGTATTGATAGGCATTGCTATTATAATAGTAAGACACAGAAAGCCCTTGCATTCTTTTGGCTTTCATAAGATTGAGGTTTACATGGCGTACAGTACTTTTCGACAAGAAAAAAACGATCAATTAAAAGAACCAATGTTTTTGGGTAATTCTGTAAACGTTGCTCGATATGATCAACAAAAATTTCAAGTATTTGAAAAACTGATCGAAAAGCAACTTTCCTTTTTCTGGCGTCCTGAAGAAGTTGATGTTTCTGGTGATCGCATTGATTACAATAATTTACCGGAGCATGAACAGCATATATTCATCAGTAACCTTAAATACCAAACACTGCTTGATTCAATTCAAGGTCGTAGCCCTAATGTTGCCCTACTTCCTTTAGTTTCTCTTCCTGAACTAGAAACATGGATCGAAACATGGTCTTTTTCTGAAACGATTCACTCACGTTCATACACGCATATTGTTCGTAATATAGTGAATGACCCAGCCATTATCTTTGATGATATTGTTGAAAATGAAGAAATCCTAAAGCGCGCAAAAGACATTGCTCATTATTACGATAACCTGATTCAAGCCACTAACGATTACCACCGCTTTGGCGAAGGCACTCATACTGTCAACGGTGAAGAAATTATCGTTTCAAAACGTGAATTAAAGAAAACGTTGTATCTTTGCTTGATGTCGGTAAATGCACTCGAAGCCATTCGTTTCTACGTAAGTTTTGCTTGTTCTTTTGCTTTTGCAGAACGCAAATTAATGGAAGGAAATGCAAAAATAATCAAACTGATTGCTCGTGATGAAGCCCTTCATCTAACCAGTACTCAGCATATGGTAAATCTACTTCGTACCGGTCAAGATGATCCTGAATTTGTAGAAATCGCGGCAGAATGTGAACAAGACTGTTTCGACTTATTTAAAGCCGCAGCAGAGCAAGAAAAAGAATGGGCTAATTACCTATTTAAAGACGGCTCTATGATTGGTTTAAACAAGGATATTCTATGCCAATACGTAGAATATATTACGAATTTACGTATGAAGGCTGTTGGACTATCAGGCGCTTATGATGGTGCAACTCAAAACCCTATCCCTTGGATTAACTCATGGTTAAGCTCTGATAATGTACAGGTTGCGCCACAAGAAACAGAAATCAGTTCATACCTTGTTGGACAAATTGATAATGACGTGAGTGCCGACGATTTAGGGGATTTCGAACTCTAATTTGAAATCTTTCATCTGCATATTAGCCGAGTTAATTAACTCGGCTTTTTTGTATCTTATTTACAACAATGACAAAGCGCACAAAAATCATACTAACCCCACCAAAAAATGAGACATCACTTCATGTAATCCTACCCTTATGACATAATATCTTGTAATTATACAAGGACTATAGATTGAAATTATGGCTATTAATCAATGGAATGGTTACTTACTTGAGCAAGTACGCCAACTGCCAATGGCATCATCAAAACAGCAAGTGCAATTTCAACTCAACACGATTGAAGTGGAAGCATCGAAGCTAAATCGATTGATCCCTCAGGAATTTGAATTAATTTTCACAGCCTATATGCAAGCTAGAACAGGTAAACTCATCGCCGCTATCAGTACTTTTTTTGATGCGATCAGTCTTGCTCAACAAACCAACCAAGAATTTTTGATCTGCTTTTGCCATTATAATATTGGCACCCTTTATGGCATGCTCGGTAATTATTTCTATGCGAATAAATTTTTAACGAAAGCAGAAAAATCACAACAATTTTGCGATCATTATATCTGCGCTATTATTAAAAATAATATTGGGGATATTTTTCGTCAGCTTGGTAACTTCACTGAAGCACTCACTTATTTATCTTCCGCCGCAGAGACCTTAAAACAATATGGTCCTCAAGGATCAGCCGCGCTCCCTCTGTTTAATATTGCAGAAATTAAAGCCAAACAATTCCACTTTTCAGAAGCCGAAATAATTTTATCTTCTTTGTACCCAGTAATAAAAAATGAAGCCAGATACTTAGGTTTTTATTATAAAATTAATGCAGAGATTGCAGGCAGCCAAGAAGACGGTGACAAAGCAGAAGAGTACCACCTACTTTCAATTGAAAATATGAAAGCATCTAATAACGATTATTATCTATCAGAAATGATTTTAGAATATTGCCATTTTCTTACGAGTAACAATAAATTTGATGCCCTTGATGATTATATTCAACAGGGGTTAGTCATTGCTAAATCGTTAGAGAGTGATAAATTAATTGATGGTTTCAACGATATCATTCTACTTAGAATTCAAGATATTAAAGATATTACAATTAGAGAGGAGCACTATAAAACACTCACCTCCTCTCTTCTTAATTCAAGACGTGAACTCTTAAAACGCGAAAATGAGTACCTACAACAATTATATCGTTTAAACACCACTAAACTTGAATTAAGTACAATGAAAGCCTTATCAGACAATCTGGCGGTTATTAATAAAATTGGCCAATATATTAGTACCTCGACTGATATACAAAGTATCTTACCAAAGATACAACATGACCTTTCTTCATTATTTCAAACAGACACTCTCGCACTAGGGTTTTACGAACAACATAGAAATGAGATAGTCATTCATTATTTAGATGACTCTACTATTGTAGATGCTCCTTATGTCTCTCATTGTGATAAAGAAGCAACTTACATGAGCTATTGTATTAGTACCGCGACCCCATTTTATTTTAATCACATGACTTGTGAAGAAAAAATAGCCTTACTGGGAGATAGCTGCAATAAAAAAGTTAACTTTCACTCTGCAATGTTTGCCCCTATTTTTATTAATAATGAAGTAAATGCGGTATTTACAATTCAAGCAAAAGAGAGCTACCAATACCAAGCCTTTCATTTTGAGTTATTTTCTCAACTGATTAGCTACATCTCTATATCACTTGAAAATCAACAAAACAGACAACAACTTTTAGCGTTATCTCAAACCGATCACCTTACGCAAGTTTGGAATAGAAAATCCCTAGACATTCATTTTCATCAATTAATGTCTCAAAAAATAAAATACTTCACAGGGGTAATGATTGATATCGACCATTATAAAGAATACAACGATACTTATGGGCACGTTGCTGGCGACGAGGTATTAATTCAAGTCAGTAATATCATCAAAAAATATTTTTACAGCTTAACCACAAATGTCTACCGCTATGGTGGGGATGAGTTTTTTGCTTTATTAGAAGGCATTGATCAAGAAAAAACACAGCATAAACTATCTTGTATGCTTGAAGAGCTTACATCTCTGCAAATTCCACATAAAAACTCAACGTGCTCAACCTACGTTTCAGCGTCAGTTGGCATTGCTTATTTATCTGATAATGAAAAAAATATCACGCTAAATCAATTGATTGATGAATCAGATAAAGCGCTTTACCATGCAAAGCGAAACGGCCGAAATCAGTTTTGTGAGCGGTCTCAATTTACCAAATTAAACGCTGAAACCTTAAGGCATTAATTCATTTTTAAACTATGTTATAGTCACTAATCTATTTTTATCATCCTTAATCAAACAATGAAAATACATATAAATAAAACTATAACGATCACCAACCAACCAAATATTTCGTTGCTAGAAGTGATGGAACAACAAGGCATGGTCGTCGAATCACACTGCCGTAACGGTGATTGTGGCACTTGCCGGTGCACGTTAGTGTCTGGAGAAGTCAGTTACTCTACGTTCCCACTTGCTTTTTTAGCCCCTAATGAAATATTGCCTTGCGTTTGTACAGCAAAAACAGATCTTGTTATCGACGATCTTACGTTCCAAACTCTCGCAAAAAAAGCATAAAAAAAGCGACCCTTCTAGGATCGCATTATTAGGTTATCAAGCACACCAATACGTTAAACTATAACGCACTCTGTGGTACGTAAATTTCTGATTCACGATTTATCGATTCATATTGACCAAACATCGGTTTTTTTTCTAAACAACGACGCAGCATATCTAACATAAGTGTCGAGACTAATGAACGCATATCATTATAATTATAATCACGCTTTAGGCTGATTAACTGTCCCCATTCGCCATAAGCCGTTGACAATGCAACAGCAACTTTGCCATTAAACATAGGACCAGAAGCTAAACCAATTGACGTTTGAGTTCTCTCTCGTGTTGCCGCCGCCAGTGCTAAAGCAGCAGCCAGTGGATCTTGCCCTGCCATTTGCTGATCAATTTTAGAAGATAAAATCCAACCCTGCTTCATGCAAGAACGAATTTGTTCATCTTCTTGCAACCAATTGGTTAACCACCCACCCGTCGCCTGCTCCGCAACCGTAAAGTTCAGCATAAATTCAGACAGTAATGCACCTACATTAGGGAGCATTGACTCATCAACACTAACAACATTGTCCCCTAGAAGGTGATATATCGTCTCTAACGTAGGGAACCGTCCATCATGATTTGCCGGACCAAATAATTTCACTTCAATAAAAGGTAACGAAGATCGGTATCCAATTTCAAAACCATACGGAAGTCGTACACTTTGAAGCTTATCCTGAATACCCGATTCTGATAAACCAAACGTAAACAATCGGCTGCATTCAGACGCTTCAGTCATTGGATGCCATTGTTTCATACGTGGCAAGATTTGATGCTCAACCATTACTTTAAACTCCGATGGGACGCCTGGAGTAAAAATAACGATTGTTTTATTTAATTCAATGAAGAAACCACACGCAGTACCAACAGGGTTCTCAATCAACTGAGCACCTTCAGGTAACATTGCTTGTTTAATGTTACTCCGTGGCATCTCTTTACCCTGCTCTAAATAACGAGCCTGCATGCGATCTAGCCAATATTGTGACATCACAAGTGGGCAGTTCATTACTTTCGCTGCCGCTTCACCAGAAATATCATCAGAGGTAGGGCCTAAACCCCCATTTACAATCACAATAGAGGCATTTTGGCTTTGATGCTGAATTTCAGAAACCAATGAATCTATGTTATCCCCAACCGTTGAGCGGTTAGATAACTTAAACCCATGCTGATAAAATAACTGAGACATCCATGCTGCATTGGTGTCAACAATGTCGCCATGTAAGACTTCCTCTCCTGTGCTGATCATTGCAATTTGCAACATGCACTTTTCCTCTTTGATATTTCTATAATTGTCTCTAATTTATCACATTAGGCTATTCAAAAACTATGATGTTGAGTAAATATTACCGTTATTAAAGCCCACTCAATATTTTGTAATTAAAAGTTTACACCTAGTGTATTCTTATTTTTACAATAATTTGAATTAGAGATAAATAGGCAGTACATTCGCATCACTAACAAAGTATTACAGAAAAAAAGAGACAGTCTATGAAGTCAAAAGTATTCGGAAGTTCACTTATAATTGCAGGAACGACCATCGGTGCAGGCATGCTAGCCTTGCCATTAGTCTCGGCAAGTCTTGGATTCTTTACAGCAAGTGTATTAATGATAGCCATTTGGGCAGTGATGAGCTATACGAGTTTGCTGATGCTAGAAGTTCATCAGCACAGTGATCGTTCAGCAACATTGCATAGCTTAGCTTTGCAGTTTCTGGGAAAGAATGGACAACGACTGGCTACCTTTTCGATGCTTTTTCTTTTTTACGCTTTATGTGCCGCTTACATTGCCGGAGGCAGTGAGCAATTTCACACCAAAATTAATCAACTTTCTTTTATTTCATTATCGAAAACGAGCTCAACGATTCTATTCACCCTTATTATCGCGTTCATTATTTCACTAGGCACAAAAACCGTCGATTTTATTAATCGTGGGTTATTTAGCTTAAAAATCGTAATGCTAATTGCGATACTCTTCTTCTTAACCCCGAATATTAGTGGCGAGTACTTATTAGCATTACCGGTTGAACAAGGTGTTTTCATTACGGCTTTACCTGTAGTGTTTACCTCTTTTGGTTTCCACGGAAGTATTCCTTCGATAGTGAAATACTTAGAACTTGATATTAAGAAAATTAAAATCAGTTTATTGGTTGGATCATCAATTCCACTTGTCATTTACCTTTTTTGGCAAGGCATTACACTTGGTCTATTGTCGCAAAGTGAATTCTCAACGATAAATAGCTTAACCGCCTTTATAACGACGATTCAAAACTCGATAGATAAAGCTTACATTCAACAAGCCTTGTCCTTATTTGCCGATCTCGCTTTGATCACGTCATTTATAGGAGTCAGTCTTGGATTGTTTGACTTTTTACGTGATTCATCTAAAAAATGGCAACAATCTACCATTATTACAGCATTACTAACTTACACTCCTCCCTTGTTATTTGCTTTGTTTTATCCACAAGGATTTATTATGGCACTAGGGTATGCCGCTATTGCACTTGTTATTTTAGCGTTATTCTTGCCTGTTGCTTTGGTTCTTTCTGCACGAAAAGTACATACAGGTACTCATTACCAAGTAGCAAGCAAGAACTTAGGGTTAATCGTAGCGGTCATCCTTGGAGTAACAATAATTGGCTGCCAAATAGTGGTATCACTCTAAATATAATACCTAATAATAGTTTTATTAACCGAAGTCTGAACTATCATTAAAAGTTATAAACACTCGTTTTTATGAGTGTTTTTACTTTTATGTTTTGCATTTTATCTCTAATAGTAGATAATTGTGACCTAGCTCGTATTTAATATAGTTAAGGACTTTCAGTGAAAAAACAAGCAATAGCCAGTTTGCTTTTAGGGTGCACTGCGTCAACACAAGCATTTGCACTTGATACTAACAGCGCTTATGACATCGATTATAAAAGTGATTGTTCTAGCAACATTTATTCAAGCTATTGCTCTGCGGCTTCATTTGATTTCTCCCCGGTACGATTAGCGGGCGATGTGACGCCATCAAAAAAAGCGGATAATAACGATTTCGCGACAGAACAAGTCCCCCATTATCTACGCGTATCTGATCAACGAGATTGGGATTACTTACTCGCGCAATCCTATACAATCCTTGGCTTAAGTGTCGCCACTGTTGGTTTAATGACATTTCTACCAGAAAGTATCACTAAATGGGATTCTGAAGATTCAAGTCTTAAAGGTCTTGGCTCTAAATGGAAAGATAATGTCACTGCGGGTCCTGTTTGGGATAAAGATGAGCATTTCTTAAACTATGTAATGCACCCTTATTTTGGTGGTGTGTACTATACCGCAGCTCGACATGCCGGTTTTAATGAATTTGAATCATTCCTATACTCAACAACGATGTCTACTTTTTTCTGGGAATATGGTGTAGAAGCATTTGCTGAAGTCCCATCAATTCAAGATTTATTTGTAACGCCTTTCTTTGGTGCCGTTGTTGGTGAACTAATGCTGCAACAAGAGCTTAGTATCACTGCAAATGGTGGCGAAGTATTAGGATCAGACACATTAGGTAGCGTCAGCTTATTCTTCTTAAACCCAGTGGGTCATATTCATTATTGGGTAACCGATGCATGGGGTGGAGATACTGAAGTTAACCTTGCTTATAATGCTTGGTTTAGTAATGGTGATGCTGCACAATTTGCTTATGATGCAGGCATGCCTTACACCGACCAATTTGTCGGCCTTGAAGTTAAATTAAAATTCTAAGCGTATCGACACTCAAAAGAAGACATCCTAAGCGGTGTCTTTTTTTATATCTAAAATTCGCCCTAACCTAATCCTGATTCCAGTCGTTATCTTTTCATTTTTAATGATTAATCGCGACAGAATAAATCGCTCATCTAATTAATGTCATATGAGTCTGATTTTAACAAAGAAAATAATCTGGTGTTTATGTTAATTAGAATGCTTAGCTTAGTTAGATTACAAACACAAAGTTACAGACACAAAAAAGCCGAGGCAATCTCGGCTTTTTTGTGTCTTAAAGCTACTTACTAAAACATTACGCTGCTTTGTAAATTACTTTATTACCAGCAAGTTGTTCACGTACAACAAGGTTTTCTTCAACTAGCTTTTTCAAGCCACCTGTCGCCCATGCTGCCGCTTTTGCTTCTTCTTGACCAGCTGCTACGCCAATCTCTTTTGAATTGATACCTTCAGGATTCTGGCAAACAATATCAAATACAGCCTTTTGCTTTGGCGTTAGAGCGATGTCCGTCGCTACTGCTGCCACTGTAGGTGCTGCAACAACTACTGCTTCCACTTTTTTCTCAACTGGTTTAGCTACTTTTGCAGGTTTAACTGCTTTTTTCACTTCAGTTTTTGGTGTAGTTGCTTTAATGCGTTTATGCAGCTTTGACTGTACTTTACGTTTGTGAGCAATTTTCATGAAACTTAAACTCCGTTGCGCTATATCTATTTTAAAGCAATAAAGCTCGAAAACGATAGCGGAAAAAAGATGTCAATCCCTAAAATGAAACTCAAATAGTTGTATCGGAATTGGCGAAGCGCGTTTTATACCAAAAAACGCGCAATATTTATAGGCATGGCTGCACTGTATGGCGAAAAGTGCGGCACTTTTGCCAAAATACTTACCAAAGAGGCAATTCATCCGCTACAAATGGATTTGTTTTACGTTCATAACCAAACGTAGACTCAGGTCCATGTCCCGGTACAAATTTCATCTCATTACCTAAAGGCCACAGTTTTGTTTTAATTGATGCAATTAATGTTTCGTAATCACCTTTAGGGAAATCAGAACGACCAATCGCACCTTTAAACAATACATCACCAACAAATGCCATCTTAGCTTCTTGATTAAACAGTATTACATGACCGGGAGTATGACCCGGAGTATGCAGCACATGCAGTGCTTGATTACCAAATTCAACAATATCGCCTTCCTCTAACCATTGATTGGGTTCAAACGCATCAGTATGTGGAAAACCAAATCGTTGACTTTGACTTGGAAGCCCTTGTAACCAAAATTCATCTTCTTTATGCGGACCAATAATTGGAGCACCCGTTAATGCAGCTAAAGGCTCTGTGCCACCAACATGGTCTAGGTGACCATGAGTTAATACCAAACTAACAACATCGATATTCAATGCGTCTATCGCTTGTTTTAGAAGGTCCACATCACCACCAGGATCAACCACCACACCTTTCATTGTTTCATCACACCAAACAATAGAGCAGTTTTGCTCATAAGCCGTAACCGGAATAATTTGATATTGTAAGCTCATGTTTATCTCTTCTTAAATAAATTATCCTAAGAATAACATGACTATTATTTAAGTGGTATTCAGACCAGAATTTTACTCCAATGATTATCCCACATTACCGTTGTTTGATGGCTTTCAACCTCGCCACTTTCAGTTCGCCCAACCACCTTTCCGGCACCTGAACTAATATACCACCGTGGAATATCTTTATAATTACGACTTACCACCACCCCAGAGGCATCAACTAAAGTCACAATCTCAACCAAAGCATTTTGTTTTAAATCCCATACACCATAGCAATTCCCTCTAGGAGACGTTGCAATCACGTGCTCACCCAATACGGAGATACTGGCAATGTAATGATTAAATCTAAGCCATTCTTCTGGTTCTGCATTTAATTGAACTAACGGTTTACCACGTTCATGGATGGCCACTAACGGCATACCATCTTCGGGTTCCCCACGATATTGTTGTCCGCACAATACTCGCCCATCATCCGCTAATGATAAATGACGAATACTTAACTTATGATCTGGAAGCCCTACGCTTTCAAGGACCTCCCCTGTAACCGTCGACAGATACACCAATGCAGGAATCATCGTTTCAATATTCATCGGCTCTCTGTCTTTGGTATGCACACCACCAACCCCAATGGCCAATGTGGTGTCATCGACTTTTATAATTTCGTGAGGACCAATTCCAAAATCGGTAAATTCATGCACTTTCGTTAATTGGTTATTTGAAAGGTGGTAAACACCTACAATTCCCTTACTGGTCTCTTTCTCTCCCTCAGTGACATACAACGTCTTACCATCAGAAGAAAACACACCGTGACCATAAAAATAGCGATTAGGCATCGCCGCGGTAATTGAAAAACTCTCACCCGTTTTAACAGTAAACAATTGCATATAACTGCCGGGCCTACGAGCAAACGCAACCGCGAGCGAACCATCAGGGCTTATCGCAACACCATGCCCTCTTTCAGGTAAAGAAATAGCATGAATAGGAAGTCCCTCGCTGTCAGCCACAATCGCATTAAAGTGCCCATTAGCAGTACGAGCACAAGAGATCAGTGATGGCGAACCATTTTTCTCATGAGTATTGATTCCAGAGCAAGCGGCTAACCAAGGGGACAACGTAACCACCCCAACACCACCTTTCAATAAGCTCCGTCTTTGCTTATTAATCTCCATCAGTGGCATTAAATCCTATTGCGATGTTCAATTCGATGGCGACTTCTTCGTGGATTAAGTATTTCAAATACTCTAACTTATTGTATAAAGAGAGGGTTTGTTGGTATCCAAGTTTACTTTGTAATGTCGTAAATAAAGAAGGACTTTCAGGCCACGTTTCTAACGTAGATGAAAAATGGTCAACAATACGATCCGCTAAATCTACATGCCCTTCCATTCTCAAATGATGATCTAATCCGAAACCATTTGCTAAATACAACGCCTGCATTGCCTCAACGTTTTTTTCCAGCATAAGTAATGAGGTTTCTGAACGCCATGCCTCAGAAAAATAAGGTCTCGGTTGACCTATTTTTGCTAACGGTCTGCTTATTTTTTTCATACTGTAATCAAGTTGATTCGCAAGCAACGCAACGTATTCGTTTAACCACATGGTTTCATCTACTTCGTCCCACGGGTTAGTTTGCCACGCTTGTGCTATTTTCTGAGCGTTTAATGAAAAGTTACTCGTTATTGCACTGCCTAATTCGCACGAACCTTCACTTGGTAGTGTTGAGGCATCATCAAATAACAACCACTCTATCGCTCCTAACCCTTGAGTTGTCACACTTTGCCGTTGGATCTCCGGGATATTCCACTCTTGATCTTTAGTCAGCAATTGGCTCATTTTTCTACCTGTGGTGTTTTTCTTATCAGGCCAGAATTGCATATTCCAATTTAATGATAATGCTGACTCAGGACCTCTCTCTTGTCCTTGTAAAGCCATCCACGCTTCCATTGTTTGTTGCCATTGTTCAGTTAACTCACCTTTATGCTGTCCACTAGTGCAATAAGCCGCAAACTTATCCGACAATCGTTGACTTGAAGCCGCTAAACGCTCAGCCGATTGTTTTTCAATAAAATAAACATGATCGACCATTTGAATGGAATCTGGTTGCTCACTCGTTGTACTTTGACAAGCCGTTAAAAAAACCACGGAGACGAATAATAAATAAAGAGGTTTCATAGCTAATCCCTATAGCGACGCTAAAAACGCTAATAATGCGTTACGATCTTGGGTTGATAGTTTGACGACATCATCACGGCTTTGCTGCGCTTCACCACCGTGCCATAGAATGGCTTCAAGGGCGTTTCTAGCACGCCCATCATGCAACATCTCTGTATGCCCATTCACTTCTTGTAAGTAACCTAACCCCCATAACGGTGGCGTTCTCCACTCTTGTCCATCCGCTAAAAATTCGGGACGATTATCAGAGAGCCCTTCCCCCATATCATGCAATAACATATCGGTGTAAGGATGAATGGTTTGATTCGACAATGCAGGTCTGTTCGTAATATTGGCTGTTTTAATATTCGACTGATGGCAACTTTCACATCCAATGTCTTTAAAGATTCTTTGACCGGCGATCACTTGAGGATCCTTTACATTACGACGAATAGGAACAGCAAGATGTTGTGAATAAAATTCAACAAAGTTTAGGATCTTATCACTCACTTCTGGCGTACCGCCATGGGGTAGCTTTTCACAAATAGTTTGAGCTTGAGTGCAATCATCTTTCGGGAATAAATTACTGGTTAATCCAAGATCACCATTAAATGCCGCCGCATTTTGTTGCATTAAACTCGGTTGGCCGGCTTTCCAGCCAAATCGACCTAAAACCAATGCTTCGTTTTTTACATCCCATACACGATTCGCTTTCCCTGAGATGCCGTTATTGTCCTGCTGCTGTTTCTTTGCAAACTCTAGGATCGTTGATTCAGGAATTGACTCTAGTAATCCTAAGCCAATCATGGGTGGTGCAACCCGTGCAGACATCAGCACATTTTTATCCATCTCCCCATAAGCTAACTCTTTAATAGATAAGTTCGGTTTACGAAGAGTGACAACGTCACCATCAGACAGCTGCACTTTCTTTTCACTGTAAGTAATGTGTATCTGGCCCTCAGGCTTTGCACCAGACAACGAAAAATCTTGTAACTGTCCGCCATAGATAGGTTCAGGAATAACACCCTCAATAATTACGCGTTTTTTCTGCTCCGGTGTTAATGCAGGAATACTTAAACGCACCAGCATTGAAACGGCATTAGTATCCCCTTCTCTTGGTGCATGACCTCGACCATCTTTAATATGGCAATTTTGACAACCGTTAGTATTGAATAATGGACCTAATCCATCTCTAGCATCCGTTGATGCAGGGGCTTGCACCCAAGGGTTACGAAAAAAGCTGTTGCCCACACTAAAATCTAAACGCTTACTCATTGGAAGATTGGCGGCAGGTAAAGAAAACGCATTTGCCCCTTCTTTTCGCACACTGGTTTTTCCTCCAGAAGCAACATCAGAAGAATGCACAGAAAAAGAAGTAACGATAAGCAGAAGAAGCGTTCCAGCGACTGAAGATTTCATGATATCTAAGATCCTGATATTCATTAGCAATAATTAACCAATGGTTAAACGAAAAACGGCTCAATCACTTTCTCGGGGAAGAAAAGTAATTGAGCCTAGGTACAACGTTACCGAATAAAGAGTCGTAAATTAAAACTCATGATCCGCGGTATCAGGATTTAAGCTTGTAATGCCAATGATATTAGCCGCACGCTCAATCGACGCCGTTTGAGTCACTAATGCCATAATCGATTGATTAACCAATGCATTCCCTGCCGCATTATTTGCAGCAATGAGTTGATCAAAATGTTGATTGTTTTCTTCTGCAGAAATCACCAATGTTTTCACTTGCTCGCGAGCTTGATCAAACTGTTGTTGGATCTCTTTGGCCGCTTTTTTGTCTTTTTGAGCCACCAATTCATGAATACTTGGGCCTGCTAATGTTGTTCCATCCGTACGTTTGTATGTACCGGTATAAACATTGTAGATGCCTTGTTCATTATAATAATGAGAGTTATGCGTGTTATCAGAAAAACAATCATGCTCATCTTCTGTCGAGTTAGCCTCTAATGCTACCTTCATACGCTCACCAGCAAGCTCACCTAAAGACAAAGAGCCCATACCAAATAGCATTTTACGAAGACCTTGCTTTGAAGACTCTGCCAGTAGTTCTGCTCGGTAATTTGTCTCGCCTTCTTTCCACTGTTTTTCCATCCAAGACAAATCACTGATCAATAATTCAGACGCCGCTTTTAAATATTCAGCACGACGCTCACAATTACCGTTCGTACATGCCGAACCGATGGCATAATCCGTATAAGGACGCTCACCAGCTCCGGCATTCGTTCCATTGAGATCTTGACCCCATAGAAGAAATTCAATCGCATGGTAACCAGTTGCTACATTCGCTTCAGATCCACCTAACTCATTAAGAGCAGCTAAGTGATCGGCTTTAATGTCGGTAACATCAATTGTTTCTGCTCCGATTTTAATGCTTTCAGAAGAGACAATATTTGCTTTGGCGCCATCATTACCTAATTCGTATTGGTAATCATCAGCCACATAATCAATCAACCCTTCATCAAGTGGCCATGCATTTAATTGCCCTTCCCAATCATCAACCACTGGGTTACCAAAACGAAAAACTTCGGATTGTTGGTAAGGAACACGAGCGGCTTTCCATGCGATTTTTGCTTGCTCTAGTGTTTTCTCTGAAGGGTTCGCTAAAAAAGCATTTAACGTGGTATCAAGCGATTGTGCTGTGGTTAATGCATCGCTATAAACCGCATGAGCGATATCTGCGTAATGTTCGACTACTTCAGATTGAGTTGCTGCATAGGAAAAAGTAGGTAAAACAAATAGTGATGCAGTAAGTAAATTCCGAGTAATGTTGACGTGATTCATGAATCATCCTTGTTGAGCAAATGAATTTTAGTCATTAACCTGCCTTTCTTGTTAGGAAGTATTAATGATAATTATTTTTATTTGCGTAATATACTAAAAACAAATATAAATGCAAATATTTATCATTAAGATTAACAATTATTACTTAGATATAAAAAAGCCCCATTAATTAATGAGGCTTCAACGTTTTTCTAACCACTCAATTGATCATTTATCTAAATCTAACTGATGTCCATGATCTACTTTTGATTGCAGATAATTCTCATTGCCTTTTTTTATATGAGCATGAGTATGAACCACTTCATCTAGCGTAATACCATAATCTTGAATATCTTTAATTTTCTTTGGATTGTTCGTCACAAGCTTAATTGTGGTGATATTTAACGCTCCTAGCATTTGAGCCGCTTCTTTGAAATCACGTAAATCATCACCAAAGCCTAGATGATTATTTGCCTCGTACGTGTTCATGCCTTTACTTTGAAGCTCATAAGCATCTAACTTATTATACAAACCAATACCACGACCTTCTTGGCGGAGATATAAGATAATGCCGCCACTTATCGCCATTTTATTGATACTTTCTTCTAACTGTTCACCACAATCACATCGTGAAGAGTGAAAAACATCGCCTGTTAAGCATTCTGAATGCATACGAACCAAAGGCGTTTTTTGTGTTTTATCTGCTTGATTAAAAACAATAGCAACGTGCTCTTTTTCTGTTTCTAACCCTTCAAATGAAAGCATTTCCGCAGGGATATTACTGTGTTGCCCTACACTTAACTCGATACGAGCTCTTACCTTTGTCATGCTGATTTACTGCCTTTTTCAATGAGAAGATGACTCTTCTACGATTTAATCAGATAAAAAGATCATAAGCATATCTAGTAAAAATGCAAGAATCAAAAAAAAGACCTAATAAATATTAGGCCTTTATTAATAAATTACTTATTTATACCAATAACATTAATTAAATGCTCAATTATTACGCAGGAAAGTCATTTAAGAGCAAGACAAAAATTATGATAAGTAGTTATTCTACCATCCTAATTTTTAACGCCGCTATTAAGTGAGTTAACCAGTAAGAATGAGCAAATAATTACTAAAATGGGTATTCTTACATTGCCGCTTTAAAAATGCTCACAATTTCGTCATGCGTTGCTTGTTTAGGGTTAGTAAATCCACACGCATCTTTAAGCGCATTTTCCGCCAAGGTATCAAAATCTTCTTCTTTTGCATTTAATGCAGTTAAACCAGAAGGAATACCTACGTCTTTTGATAAGACCTTAATAGCATCAAGAGCCGCTTGTGCGCCCTCTTCGTTCGTCATACCTTCTACATTTACGCCCATTGCTTTTGCCACGTCTTTTAGACGCTCTGAACATACTTTTGCGTTGTAGCTTTGTACATGAGGAAGAAGAATGGCATTACATACGCCATGTGGAAGGTCGTAAAAACCACCCAATTGGTGCGCCATTGCATGAACATAACCTAAAGAAGCGTTGTTGAATGCCATGCCAGCCATGAACTGTGCGTACGCCATTTGCTCACGGGCTTCAAGGTTTTGACCATCGGCTACTGCGGTGCGTAAATGCGCTTGAATTAGTTCCATCGCTTTAATCGCTACGGCATCTGTGATTGGTGTTGCCGCAATAGACACATACGCTTCAATTGCATGCGTTAATGCATCCATACCTGTAGCTGCCGTTAATGAGGCCGGTTTAGCAAGCATTAGCTCTGGATCGTTCACTGACATTAACGGCGTTGTGTGCTTATCCACAATCGCCATTTTAATGTGACGTGCTTCATCAGTAATAATACAGAAACGGGTCATTTCTGATGCCGTGCCTGCGGTTGTATTGATAGCAACTAAAGGCATTTGAGGTTTTGGCGATTGGTCTACGCCTTCATAATCTGCAATTTCACCACCATTCGCCGCAACTAAAGCAATACCTTTAGCGCAATCATGTGGAGAACCGCCACCTAAAGATATAACTAAGTCACACTGATTTTCTTGTAGGATTTTAAGACCTGCGTTTACGTTACC
Organism: Aliivibrio sp. SR45-2; assembly: GCF_963890165.1. Taxonomy (NCBI): domain Bacteria; kingdom Pseudomonadati; phylum Pseudomonadota; class Gammaproteobacteria; order Vibrionales; family Vibrionaceae; genus Aliivibrio; species Aliivibrio sp. SR45-2. The sequence continues at coordinate 28,394 of NZ_CAWPRC010000033.1, forward strand.
AATGGTTGGATTTGGCTGAGTGCCGTCAAACACCGCAACTTCTACACCGCGCTCAGCTAATAAATCAGAAACTTGCTTTACCATGCCGATAGCGACTAATACATTATCAGTCACGATTAACGCTTTTTTGTAGCCTTGAGATTTGATGCTGTCCATTGCTTCTGTAAGACAACCCGCACCCATTAGATTTATGCTAGGGATAAAAAATGCACTCATAATCAACTCCAATATAATTCATATAAAATTTAACAACTGGTTATGTTGTACCACTTTTTGATTATGTTTATTTTTGATCTGAGACAAGTTCTGTAACGGGTTTATTTTGTTACAGTAAAAATGCGACCTAGAGCACTAGCTCTAATGCGTAAGGTCACATAAAAACACGCTAATTTATTGATAATAAAAACAACAAGTTAAACACTTAATAAATGACCATTCTCTTTAAGCCATTTTTTACACTCTTGAAAATCTGGCATCACTCTTTCAACTTCTTTCCAAAACTGAGGCGAATGATCGTGATGAATGAGATGACACAATTCATGAATCACCACATAATCCACTACGCGATTTGGCGCTTGCATGATTAACCAATTAAATTCTAAATCCCCGTAAGGCGTACAACTCCCCCAACGGCTTTTAAACTCTTTAATACGAATAACCGCAGTTTCAACCCCCACCATCGACGCATAGCGGTGAACTTTTTCACGAATTTTCTTTTCAGCATTCCGTTTATACCAATTCACCAAGGCACGATTAATATACTGTGGTTGATGTTTAGGTTCAGGCACTGTGACAAGAATACGCCCTGCAATCAATTTGGTTTGAGTTAGATCACCTGCCACCACTTTTAAGCGATAATTACGCCCAAGGTAAGGGAAAGCCTCACCTGACACATACTCTCTCGCATTCATCGGTGTCGCATGCTGATTTAACGCGAGCTTTTCGATAATCCACTGGTGTTTATCTGTAATTAACTTTTCTATGCGTTCAAGATCGAGCTTTCTTGGCACAACGACAATGACCTTTCCCTCTTCCACTTTAATGGACGCGGTTTTTCTGCGAGAAGTACGCTCAATGTAAACGCAATAACTTTCTCGTTGAATCAGTTCTGCCTTTTTCTCTTTTGCCATGCTATTTGTTTCCAAACTTGGTTTTCGCCAAGTCCATGAAGCGATCTTGTAGAACCGTTACCAAGGCTTTATCGCCAAATGGTTGATCAAGCACAGCACGCTTGATCTCTTTCTTCATGCGTTTTATTTCATCTTGTTTATTGAAGAAATCGACAATTTCCGTCGCTTCATCAAGCATGATAACTAACGCTTGCGTTACCGCTTTAATCTCATCATGGGTTGATTCGGCAATCACATCGCCATCACTGACGTTGGTGACTTCGGCGATAAGAATATTGTAAAAAGCGAACTCAGTTTCAGACAAACCGACATCTTGCGCCGCCTGTTGATACGCTGAGCCAATATCCCCTCTCATCTCTAACATTAACTCAAGTTGCTGCGCCCATTTACCGGCTGTTTTTTCGATAATGTCGCGCAGACGTAAACTCAACGAACGGTAAAATTCAGGGTCTTCATCCAAATTAATCGTAATATGGTGCTTAATGGCACTTTCTATTTCAGACGCTTTAGATTCGTCCGATTTAATCGCTGTAATGCTTTCTTTAAAATTGGCTGCCAGTAAATCAATCGGTGCGATTTTCGGATCAACCCCCGTGCTAAGAATATGCTCATCCACTAATTGGCGCACTTTGGCACCAATGTCGTTCATGTCTAGCCCTTCGTCTCGATATTTGGTTTTCGAGGCATTGTGGATCTTGCCTAATAACTTCATATCAGGAATAAACGGGGCTGCTTCGGCATCAGGCAAAATAACGTTAAGCTGCTTACCAAACTGTTTGAATGCCATGTCAAATTGCGCTCGCACTGTTTCATCTTTTAATGCTAAAACGTAATCATCAATATCGTCACTCGGTTTACCGTTATTAAGTACCTGCTTAAAGAACGACATCGCACGAGTATGCTTGGCTTTTAGCTTTGGTATTTCATCTTTTAAGCTTTGATACGACCCTTCTACATCATCGCTGCTAAACAACTCTAACGCCTCAGTAAGATGCGTCGCTAACCCATGATAATCCACCACATAACCACACTCTTTACCTTTATAAGTCCGGTTAACGCGGGCAATGGCCTGCATTAAAGTATGATCTTGCAGCTTTCTGTCGATATACATCACTTGAGCAATAGGCGCATCAAAGCCGGTTAACAGCATGTCTTTGACTATTAAGAACGCGGTGTTATTAAACTTTTTATTTTTCTCTTTAGTGCCTTGTTTATCGATACCAAAGGGCTTTTTAAAATTAGCGATGACTTTCTTTTGATGCACTTTATCGGTGTATTGAGTCAGGTACTTTTCATCATTGTGATCGCCCGAGATAATCACCTCTGAGTGAGGCGCACCTAATTCATCTAACGTCTTTTTAAAGATAGTCGCCGCATGACGACTGCCCACCACGATCATTGCTTTAAAGCCATCAGGACGAATATGTTCTTTATAGTGTTTGATTAAATCGATACACACCCAACGAATACGAGCAGGCGCTTCACGAACGGCCTTCTCTACGCCGTATTTTCTTTTGATCTCACGCTGTTCCTCTTCGGTGTATTCGCCAAAATATTCTTCAAACAGTTTATCGAGTGAATCACCTGCCACTTCCGATTTCACTTCACGGCCTTCATAAAGCAGTTTAACCGTTGCGCCATCTTCTACCGCTTGGTTTATTTTGTACTCATCGATGTAACCACCAAACGCTTGGTTCATTTTTTGAGTTTTCAGCAATGGAGTTCCGGTGAAACCAATTTTAGGCGCATTAGGTAATGCAGCATTAATCGTCATTGCCAAACCACCAAATTGGGTTCGGTGCGCTTCATCAGCCAAGACAATGATTTTGTCGCTTGGGTTTAAATCAGCAAACCCTTCTGCTACTGTTTTTTGCTTCTCTTGTTCTTTTTCGAGATCAGCAAATTTTTGTACCATCGCGGTCACAAGATCAGAGCTGTCTTTTTTTAGTAATTCTTTTAATTCTGCCACAGAGCCTGCGTTATACACCGTCTCACCTTGCGCATCGCGGAAGGTATTTGATAACTGCTCATCAAGCTGAGTTCGGTCGGTAATAAACACCAATTTGTACTGTTTTAATTCGGCATCACGACGCATTTTGACTGCAAGCATCACCATGGTCAGCGATTTACCACTGCCTTGTGTATGCCAAACGACACCACTTCTTTCTTTTCGATCCTTGCCTGATTTCAAGCGTTCAATCACTTTATTAACGGCACGATATTGCTGATAACGCGCCACTTTTTTAATCAAGCGACCGTCATCAGTTTCAAATAATATGAAGTTTTGCAGAATATCGAGAAAGTTTGAAATACTGAACATACCCGCTAATAAACGCTGCTGCGCGGTAACTTCGGTTAATACGTCATAACTTGCTGCTGGCTCGGCGGCTTGTTGCCATTCATCATGCTTTGTGGCGTTATCTTCACTCTCGTCTAACGCATCGTCAGGGATTTGAACCGTAATAGCAGAATGAAGTGGAACGATATTATTGCGTAATGATTGCTGCGCTAATTGTGCATCAGAAAATGGATAGGCGTCTTTCCAATCACCATAATGTTGACTGCTTGAGCTGATGGTGCCCACTTTGGCTTGATCTCGGCAGGTCGATACCATGAGTTGGTTATACCAAAACAGTTTTTCAGCCCCTTCGTGATCATCGGTATGACGTAGATTCGCGTAACGGCGTAATTGATTAATGCCATCACTCATCGGCGCGGAAATATACGGTGATTTGCACTCAATCACGGCTAGCGGAATGCCATTAACAAAGCAGACAATATCAGGAATGATGCTTTGGTTTGCGCCTTCTACTTTAAATTGGTTAGTACATAAGAATTCGTTGTTGCTTGGGGTTTCAAAATCAACCAGTTTAACCGTCTGCCCTTTTCGCCCTTTGCCTAGGTCTTGCTCTACTGAGAGGTAATTAACCATGGTTTGATAGAAGGCGTGGTTATATTCCATTAAGGCGGCGAAATTGGGGTGCGTGATTTCACGAGAGACTTTGCGAAGGTTCTCATCACTTATCCACGGATTAATGCGTTTAATCGCAGCTTCAAGGCGTTTGACTAACACTACATCACGCAGGTAAGTACGCTCAGGAATGCCATCGGCGCAAGCATAATCTGGTGACAATTGTTTGCCTTGAATGTAAGTCCACCCTAGTTGAACCAACTGAGCAATGGCAGGGGCTTCTACTTTATTGAATTCGTTGTTTTTCATGTACCTAGCCTTGCTGTGACTGCGTTAATTTACCTAACTCAGTGAGTTGGTATTGTTGTAATCGACTGGTTGGTTTATCTGGGATGGTCATTTCAATAACCCCCTCATTTAAGGCCGGTTTAAGATAAAGTTGATTGAATGACTTCTTATCTTTTAAACCAAGTAATTGCTGTAATTCTTCACGTTTAAAGGCGATGACTTTAGGTGATATTTTCTGCTGATCTTGTGCTGAAACCATCGCTTTTAATAACGCTGCGACTTGGGGGGTGACTTGAGGGGTGACTTGGGGGGTCGCGTATTCTACTGCTTGATTATTATGATGTAATTGCTGCAATGATTTTTCTATCATCGATAGCATAAATTCAATAAATGGTGCGCTGTTTGTGCCATTGGTACTATCAGCAATGGCTTTGTAATAGTCATCTTGATGCGATGAAATTAAGCTTTCGACAGGCAAATAGGTAAACACCTCATGGTATTGTTTTAGAATAAGGGTTTGCCATAAACGGCCCATTCTTCCATTGCCATCGGCGAACGGGTGAATAAACTCAAACTCGTAATGAAACACACAGCTTTTTATTAGTGGATGATCGTCACTGGTAGCTAACCATGCAAACAGGTCATTCATTAATCGAGGGACCAACCCTTCTGGTGGTGCCATGTGGATCACTTGATCATTTTTAAACACGCCAACACCTGTTGAACGGTATTGGCCTGCGCTGTCGATTAACCCTAACATCAGTTGTTTATGTGCAAGTAACAGTGCTTTTTCATTATCAAATTGAAAACTGTCTAATTGCTCATAAACAGTTAATGCGTTACTTGCTTCTTGTACTTCTCGTGCAGGCGCTATGACTCTCTTCCCATCTAAAATCGCGGTAATTTGCTCTTCACTTAGCTGATTACCTTCAATGGCTAGTGAGCCTTGAATGGTTCGCACTCGGTTTACTTTACGTAATAAGAGCGATTGCTCTGTACTTTGAGTAGCAGATAAGCGACCAAGTTGCTCACTGATATTGGCAACCAGTGACACGATTTTATTGTTTAATGTGAAAGGAGGAGAGTATGTCATTAGCTATCTACCTTGACTCGTACTTTACCTGTTAGGAGATCTTGCATAAGGGCATTTTTGAGTTGTTTATGTTTATACAACAACCCCTCTTTTACTCTAATTGATTCAGATAAACTCTTATGTACTTTATTAATCTTATTTTGTTCTGAAATAGGAGGTAAAGGCAACCAAAGTTCTTTCAATGTTTTTGAACTAATAGATTCCATAACCCCTCCTTGCGATTCATTCTTAAATTGTAATTTAATCCAATCAGAATAGTTAAGTTGCCAGCAAATTAATGCAGGTATATATTTTTGTTGATCAAAAGACATTGTCCATACATGTTTTGATGATAATGCTTTACCTACACCTTTAGGTACAACACAAGAACGACCAACCGTACCCATAATGGTAATCATCACATCATCTTCTTGAACCGCATATCTTTGGAGTTGTTCAAATTTCTCATCCGAAACAAATCGCTTGAACTTATTCTCAAAACGCTCAATGTGAACATTATCTATACCCAAATACGGATGCCCACTTGGAACTAACTCATGTTTAAGCAAAGCGCTACCAAAAGGCCCACTTCGCATAGAATTTTTACTACTTTTTAATAAAAACTCTAGTCGAACACAATCCCAACCTTTCGGAATTCTGCCCACTGGCGAGTCTTTAAACTCGGTATGTGGTTTTCCATCTACACCGACACCGCGCGTTAGTAGCTCTTGCATCATGCCTGTTTTTAGGTCTTTGAGCTTATTAATTTGTGCCTGTGTTTTTTCTATCACTTCATCGACTGAGGTGAGGATAGCGGCGATTTTTTGTTGTTCAGGGAGTGGTGGGATAATTACAGGAAACTGTTTTAGAACTGAAACATTCAGATTTTGCTGCGCCCCACCAGCTTGTCCACCCAAAACAAATTTACGTCCATAATCAGAGTTTATTAAAAAAGACAAATAGAAAGAGTTAATTTTTTTTGAATTTGGTCTTGATATTAAAGTTGTAAAGCTATGGCAACCATCATATTTTGCAGGCACAACAGCTGTAACACCTGGGTATCCTGTTCTAATCGAAATCAAGTCACCAGTTCTAAGTTTTTTAGAAGCATTTTCATCAGAAAACTCTTCTTTAATATGAAGCATGTCTGAATCCCTAATGGAATTCGGTAATATATTTTGATTTCTTAAAATAGGTACACCAGAAGCCGAATATGCATGAGTGGTTGACGTTGCAATTCCGACACCAACCCATGAGCAAATGTCCTCTAATGATTTTATTATCCAGTCACTAGGCATTTGATTACTCATAACCTAACTCCTTCAAGTAACCTTGCATTACTTGTTCGGCTTCGGTCACTTGTGCATCTAACTCATGCAGTGATACTTGGTATTTGTCCCACCAGTGTTCTAATTGGCTGATGATCTTCGCATCAACATCGCCCACTTGTTCTTCAATAACCGGACGGATCTGCTCTTTGCTTTCAATACTTGGTTTGAATGCATAATAGTCGTTGTCTTTTTTATCACTTTTTATATCAAAGACGACCGACACATCAAAGCCGTTTAACATCTCTTCTTGAATGTAAGCATCATTCACTTCACGCAGTGGAATGCCACCGTGAAGGATCGCGCGCACATCAAAGATCTCCGCCGGAGGTGACGTATCAGCATAACGGCGAATATTGAGGTTAAAATCGTTTTCAGCAATTTCAGAGAATGGCACCACTCGCGCATAACGCTTAATATCACACTTGCTTTCAAACGAATGGTTTTCAAAGGTGGCTACGATTTTAGCGATGTCTTCTGGGCGCAGTTTGTTTTGGTTTTTGCCCTCTGCAAATTCCAATTCACCATTAATGAACAACACCTTGCCTTTACGTGCGCTTGGTTTGTTCTTATTGATGATAAGCAAACACGCAGGAATGCCCGTACCGTAGAATAATCCTGATGGTAAACCCACCACGGCTTCTAATAAATCGTCTTCTAAAATCCCTTGGCGGATCGCTTTTTCACTTGAGCCACGGAATAACACCCCATGAGGCATTACCACGCCAACCATGCCTTCGCTGTTGGTGCTGGCGATCATGTGTTGTACAAAGGCTAAATCACCTGCGTCTTTTGGTGGTGTGCCGTAAGGGAAACGTCCAAAACCGTCGTTATCGCACTCATCTTTACCCCACTTTTTCAGCGAGAATGGAGGGTTGGCAATAACGCGGTCAAAGCTCATTAGCTCGCCGCCTTCGGTGTGCTGTGGGTCTCGCAGTGTATCGCCTTTACGAATATCGGTATTTTGTACGCCATGTAAGAACATGTTCATCTTACAAATTGCCCATGTATTCAAATTCATCTCTTGACCATACAGTGACAAGTTAGCGGCATTTTCACCTTGCTTTTCTAATTGGTTACGCGTTTGAACAAGCATGCCGCCCGACCCTGATGTTGGATCGTAAATACGCATTCCTGCATGGGGCTTTAATAGCTCAACCAATAGCTGAACCACTTCACTTGGGGTATAAAACTCGCCGCCTTTTTTGCCTGCGCTATCGGCAAACATTTTAATCAGGTATTCGTAAGCCGTACCCAGTAAATCAGGACGATCAAAGTCTTCATTACGTAAACGGTATTTATTAAAATGAGACAATAAATCTTGCAGTTTTTTATCTGACAATTTGTTTTTGATGTTGAAATCAATCGTCACTAACACGCCTTCTAGCGCCGAGTTGAACTCTTCAATTGATTCTGTCGCTTTGTTTAGCGTTTCACCGATGTTGTGCTTTAAGTCTTTAAGCACTGACCAACGAGCGTTTTCAGGAATAAAAAAGGTGCTGTCGTATTCGTCTTCATCATTCGCTAACTCTTGTGCTTGTGCCTGCGTTTTGCCTTTGTCTAGGTAGTATTGAATGACTTTTTCTTGAGATTCTTCAAACGCATCCGATAGACGTTTTAAAAACATCATGCCGAAGATGTAATCTTTAAATTCAGACGCATCCATATTGCCACGAAGAATGTCGGCGGTTTCCCACAAGAAGGATTCGAGCTGTTGAAGAGAAAGCTTGTTAGTCATGCAATTGTGCCTATTAAATTAGGGGCAAACTCGTACAAAGTGGCACGAGTTTATTCAAACGAATTGATATGTGCGAATTTTACGGGGTTATAGGGTTGGGGGCAATCGAAAGCGGCGCAGTATTGATTTAAAATGGAAAGGAATATGGGGTTATTATCGTGATATAAATTATTAAGTAAGTTGCATCACGCACCCTGCTTAATTTGAAAATTAATTCTTTTTCATACCACCTAAAAACGCGGAACAAATATCACATTTCATTTCCCGTTACATCTTCAATGAGAGCGCTAAATAGCTTAAAATAGAAGCATAAAATCATAAGGAAGAATTATGAAAAACAAATGGTTAGGATTGGCTTGCTTACTACCATTACTAAGCGGCTGTAATGATGCGCACTCCTCTATTAGTGCATCAAGTGACACGGTATCAAAACAACAGATTGATACCATTATTACCTACATCAACAAGCAGTACCCTGATGCATCCAATGAATTAAAACAAAATACATTAAACACCGCGGTTCGTGCTATTGAGAATTTAGTGTTCGTAAAAGGCGGCAGTTTTGAGATGGGTGATTTTAAAGCACCTTGTGACATTCCAAGCAGAACAACAAATCGAATAGACTGGTCACCTGATGCTCAATGTCTAAGTTCCCCACTAAGTACACGTAAAGGAGCTGATTACCTTCACAAAATCACTCTTGATTCTTATTCTATGTCTACTTATGAAACCAGTTTTATGGATATGGAATGGATGCGCCAAATTAATGGGTTGCCTGTCGCTGCTGATAAAATGGATGGTTATCATGTTGTTGAAGGCGAAGTCATCCAAAGAGGATCTGAAGATTATGAATATCAATTAACACGCAGAAAAGATCAATCAACAGAAACAATAAATTGGCAACAAGCTAAAGATTATTGTCAATGGTTAGGTAACCTCACTGCGCTACCTTTTGACTTACCAACCGAAGCGCAGTGGGAATATGCCGCTCGTAACCGAGGCGAAAATCGTTATTACGCGACTAATAATGGTTATTTGCAATACCGCAATGGGCAACATTTCAACCCAAATACTGACTATTATATTCGTTATACTGAAGATGAGGTCAATGCAGGAGCAGGACTAGAAGACAGTCTAGGCCAATGGCCCGCTAATCCGTTAGGAATATACGGTATGAGTAATAACATCAGAGAGTGGGTCAATGATTGGTATTCACCAACCTATTACCAAGAATCTCCAGAGTTGAACCCACAAGGGCCAAATACAGGCGAAGAAAAAGTCATGCGTGATGGAATGGGAGCAATGACTATTGATAGAGTCCCAAATAAAATTGAGGAAGATAGATATTATGCCAGTTATAGTTTTCGCTGCTCTCTTCAACAACAAACGCCTGCTATCGCCCTCAATTAACCTTTGAGTATTTGTCGCCTCTAATCTTTAGGGGCGTATCTTTATTAAGTAGACGCTTTCTTTTCACTGTCTAACCTAACAATCATATCATCAACCAATTTCGGTCTTTGGCGTAAATGGCATCGACGGTATTTCTGATTGTTTTTTCGCTTTTGCTAAACGATAAACCCAACCATTAAACTCTCTTTGTTGCTCACCATCTAATACCGTATTAATACGTTTTAAATTAGCGAATAACTTTTCGTAACCCGCCTCTCTTGTACCAAAATCATTCATACGAGATAAAATCTCTTCAAACTTACGCCAACTGTAAGTGGTTTTCTTTAATAGATAACAAATAGCACTCTCTTGCGCTTCTTCACGGCGTAAAAAAAAGTCTTCCACTAAAGTATTGAGCATCATACCGACCACTTCAGGCAACAACTGGTCAGAAGGTACACCACTAAATACCTCTTCATTTATGATACGTTGAGAGAGCATTTCCGCTTCTTTTTGACGTACACGAATAGCATCACGATCCCTCCAAATATCATTAATAATCGTTTGACCTAACATAACCCCTTGTTTTAATGCTTCAACAGGGTCTTTAACAATATCAGAAGCAAAGGTTAAATAACTGGTTCTAACTAAATATTCATACGCTCGATCATCAATATTCTCAAGCAGTCGATACCCTACCCATTGCAATCCTTGCAAAATAACTTTAGCTAGCTCCCACAACTGCTCTAACTTGATCAATGAAGCAAAACTGCCACTGCCTCCTAAGCCATATACTAAGCGTCCTGAGCACGCAAAATAAAATCCATCAGGAGTTAATCTCAATTGAAAATCAACCCCAACACCAAGGCCACCTGCGATGTTTCCTTCGACTGATACTTCGGCTAACTGTTGAAAGTCGATTTTAACCTTCTCTTTTTCTTTCACGTTCGTTGTTGGTGGGGCTTGCCATTCTGCACTGCCAGTAACTTTTCCGCCAACTTGTCCACCCGCAAAACCATCGACTTTAAGGCCAACTTCGCCACCAGAATTGGACGTTGCTAACCCTACATTTGGGCTATATAGCGCACCAACACTGCCTTCACCCGCTTCAGGTAATAATATTTTTGCTGACGCATCTCCATTCACTATTACGCCCACAAACGCACTGAGTTGTATTTCCCCTTTAAGTCTAAAGCACCCAAAAGCATAGGTAGCGGTATTTTTATTTGCATCGGTGTAGGTTAGCTTAGCGGCATAACCACCTTTATACGGCAGAAACCCTTCTATTTTCGCTGATGCTTCTGCAAGAGCAATTGCCGCTGAGCCACCAATCGCCATGCCTGTTTTATCTAAGCTTGCCGCAGCATTTGCTCCCCAACGAACTAGCTGTGCTTCATGGCTTACGGCTATTTTGGTGTTATCGCCTTCTCCCCAAAGGTCATATTCCTTTTTGGATTCCAACCAGTAGTTACCGTCAGCCTTCCATTCCGCTATCTGTTTTTTTAGTGGTCCACTTTTTATATCCGCAGCAATGTCTTTTGCTACTGCTTGCATTAACCCTTTTTTATTATTATCAATAAGCGCTTGTCTGGTATTGGTTCTATCTGGTACTTGACGCCAATGCGCATACTCTCGCTCAAAAAAATCAGCGCGAATATACATATACCTATTATCTAATACTGAGAACACTTCAATAACATGACGTTTGGCTGTGCTTTTTCCTTTTATGTTATTTAACTTAACCGATTGATTATTTGGTTTTATAGGTGATGGGCTACTCTGCGCTTTTTCTGCACTTTGTTGTACCATCGCCAATTGTTGTTGACTTAATCGCCCTAAATCAGCATCAATACGCTCAAGCGCTTCTCTTTTTAATGTGCCAACAGACAAATTATCAATATAAAGAGAGTTTTCGTCATACTTTTTCACAAACAGTTTTGTATTCTCAAGCTCTTTTATTTGTGTTTGTAGAGCCTCCCAATTCTCGTTGTCTTGTTTTTTTATTTGTATGGCTTCATTTCTTTTTCTTTGTTTATCAAGACTTGATTCTGATAGAAAAATCGCTCCTGCGTAATTTGCAGCCTCTAACCACGCTTGTCTCTTTCTGGCATGTGCTGCAATCTGCTCTTTTGTGGCACTTTCTGCATTAAGCGTTGTATTGACAAGATCAACATACCCTTGAATAAGTTTATTTGTCTCTCTGACTTCTTCTTTTATAAATTTAAGCGCTTTTTCATCCACACAATAAAACTCTGTTTTATGTACTCCTGTAACAAACAAAACATCATGTACTTCTTTAGCTTCACATTCTGGTGCAGCCATTAATGTACAGGTGTCTGATACTGGGCGAGGTTTTACAGGCTCAATAAGGTAATCTTGCTCTACCTCTTCATCTTCAACTTCTTCTGGTAGGCGAATGCTATCACCCACATGAATTAAATCTGGATTAGGTTGATATTTTGGGTTCAGCTCAAGTAACGTGGTAAAAGGGACATCATTATCAATGGCAATTTTAAGCAGCGTGTCACCGCGTTGAACAATATAAGATTGGCTCATGGTGTTATGACTCCTTTACCACTGAGTTAAGATGGATTGCATGGACGCAAAATGCTGTTCAGTTATGCTCCATTGATAATCTGAAAATGAAGGGGCAATCGGAGCGAAGACAGATACACTGAGCCACGCTTTGCTAAACCACGTTATTTTATTGATAGGAGAAAAGTAGTCGCGACGCTCTTCATTAGACATAGAAGCAACTAAAGGCAACAACCCTCTTGAGTCGTAATATCGAAGAAACACTTCCCCACGCCCCTTTTTAACCACCAATGCATTACGTAAGGAATACATCAATGCACTGCGATTTGTCTCGATGTCGGTATGAAATAACGCACCACAATGTGTCGCGCTCATTTTTTTTATACACACATCTAACAAAACTTGAGAGCTCAATAAGTTCACCACCACTGGGCCATTTTTTATCGCACTAAATTGTGTCGCATTAAATAAATTGACGATGTCTAGTTCATCAATATGAGAACTTAACTCGGCATTCCACTCAGGCCATAACTCCGGTTCAATAAACGCATAAATACTTTCTGATGCAGAAAATAATGGCACTTCAACAGAATTTACTCGCCATTCATTATTTAGCTGTGCAGCTTGCATACGCCCTCCTTACCACATTGGCATAACTCTTTCATTAATGCGCCATCTTCAACCATTTCACTGTACGCCGCTGAATTCATCACTGGTTTGGTTGATGCCAATGGTGACATTGAAAAAGTACGAGGAGGGTTAACGCTCACACTGCTACTTTGACTGGCCGCCGCGCCAGGGTTAATCGCAACATTCCCCCCAACCAAGGCGACCGAGCCAGAGCCATCAACCGTAATATCTGAGCCATACAAGGTAATGGTGCCGTTATTTTTTAGAATAAAACCCGAGCTTCCCACCTGAGCCTTAATTTCATCAGCACTGATTATGGTATGGTCAGCATCCGATTTAATGGATGCATTATTTCCGACTTCTATTGTGAGATTCTGCCCAACGGTTAGCGTATCGTCAGCGCTAATATCACTGCTACTTGCTCCCATAATGATGCGGCTTTGTTCACCTTTAATCGTGAGTTCGTCGTTCTTACCTATCGTACTCTGTCGGTTTTCGTAGATTGTCAACGTCTGTTCAACAGCCACGCTCTTTTCTATGTTGGCGTTGTATTTAACTGTTACGTCTTGCTCGACGGTTTCTGAGAAGGTTTGGTTTGTTATTGATGTTTTATGGCCTTCTATGGTTTCTTTTCTGTCTTTGTTAATGATGTTTTCTTGGTTACGGCCAACTTCTAACTCTTCATCATTCCCTATGGTTCTGAATCGGTTATTTAGAACCTTAGTTCTCATGTCTTTCTGAGCATGAAAATAGACTTCTTCTTGATTGGCTTCGTCTTCAAACGACATTTCGTTGTACCCTTCCCCTTTGTGGGTTTGAGTCCGAAATACCGTTTTGGTTTTATGCTCTGGCAAGGCATAAGGGGGCGTGTGTAAGCCGTTGTATACCGCACCGGTCACTAAGGGTCTGTCTGGGTCTCCTTCTAAGAAGGTCACCACCACTTCATGTCCTATTCTTGGTAAATACACCGCGCCCCACGTGGGTGCTGCCATCGATTGACTGACACGAAGCCAACAACCTGAATGCTCATCGTTGTTACCATAACGATCCCAGTGGAATTGGACTTTAATACGCCCCATTGGATCGGTATATATTTCTTCTCCTGCGGGGCCAACCACGACTGCCGTCTGAGGGCCATCAACCACTGGGGCGGCTAATTTAGGTGCTTTATAGCCAACATCGCGGGGAATACAATTAAAATGGTTTTGATACGTCGTCGGCAGACCACTTGATTCTTCTTCATGCACTTGTGGGTTATAACCACTGTGCGTTATCGCAATGAGCGTGTAATCTCGATTGATTGCGTTTCTTGGGTGCTTTGCCAAATCAAAACTATAACCAGCAGTTAAACGCATAATGTTACTTTCGGCTTCAATTTGATGATTTTCAACCTGATGATCAGCGATAAGATAATTGCTACGTTGTTGGCCTTCAACGCTTTCCCCATAGCGTCCTGGGTAATCAAAGAATGCTAAATCAGTATCTCGATCACCCTGTTGTTGCACTTGTTGTGGGATGCGGGGTTGATCGTAGTTATAATCGGTTTGAATTACATGACCAGTACGAACACGGTTATAGCTGCTTAACTCAAATATATGCTCTCTGTCAGCATTACCACCACCTTCAGATTGGTACACCAAAGGGCCAATATAAGACGCGTTTAGAGGAGTACTAATTAACTCTGGAATGGCATCATTTTTATCAATAATCACCATGCTATGGTTGCTTGTAGTATGTTCGAAGTAATACCATAAGCCATGCTCTGCTAATAAACGCTGAACAAAATGACTGTCAGTTTCACGATATTGAAGTAAGTATTCTTGGTTGGGATAGGTATTAAACAGTTCAAAGCGATAATCAGTCACTGACGCCCCATCGAGCACTTCAGTTAAAATATCAACAATCGACTTATCTTGGAAAATACGACAATCTTGGCGTTGGGTTAAAAACCACAGTTGAGGTACGAGCGTAATTTGATAATGAGCGAAACGACGACCTGCGCCTAAATAACGAACTTCATTCACGACACCATGAAATAATCGTCCGGCATTCATCCCTTGCCCAAGAACGGTTAATAATGCGGGTTTTCGGCTTAATACATCAAACGCTATATCAGGGTCTAATGACAATAACGACAAGGTTATTTTAAAAGGTTGGGATACCTCTTCGACCACATTAAAACTCTCAACACGAAATTCATGATTCGTGCCAAGGACTTCAAACTTAAACTCGACCTCATTAGCCATTGTATTCACCTGATAAGTATAACGACAAATAGGGCCAACATGAGGCCCTAGTTTTTATAAATTATTTTCGAGGCAATTACGCTTCGCGTGGCTTACGCCAATCATCATCACCTGCCGTACCACACGTTTCGTGAGTTACTTCAATGGCACGGTAAGTGAACTTAAGCACTTCTTCCGTTACACGATCAGACGTTGCTGCATCTTGGCAATGAGCCATACGAGTTTGCATATCAACCAATAGTGCATCAATCAGTTTGATTGTGTAGTAATGCTCTTGCTTACCAGAAATAGAGGTACGGTAGAAGTTGATGCTACATTCAGGCAGTTTCTCGCCAGAGACTAAAGAATTGAATAATAATGGAGAACAGCGGTCTTGTTGCTTAGTTACGATAACTGGACGGTGAACACGTTGACCAGTAGGTTGACCACTTTGTGGATCACGTGGAACCGTTAATACATGGTCAAGCTCTTGAACTAGGAACTCATCAATATGAGCTTCCTGCCATGTATTACCGACTGAATCTGCTGAGTACGCATCTTTAGTGATATCGCCTTGAGTTTCACCTTTAATTGACATATATGCTGGAGTTGGCATGGCTTTATTCCTTAATATTGAATTCTATTTAGAACCGTGAACGTCACGAGTTACATTGAATAGAGCAATTAAGATGCCAAATATTAAAGTCAATTTATTCAAAAGCTTATGTTGTTTTCGTTTTAAACAACCAGAAAATAGATACAATAAATTGGGAAATAATCCAATAAATTGGATCGACTGTTTTATCGTACCTCCTTCTTTACTATTGGTGTGGAAATAAAAAACCGAGCACTCATTGGCTCGGTTTTATTAAATTCACTTTATGTAAATATAAGATCTGAAACTAAGAACGCTTTGGCTGCTGGTACGTCTTACCTGCCGCTTGGTACGTTTCTTTTTGCTTCATATCAAACATTGCGTAGAAGAACCAAGCAATGAACTTAATCACATCATCGCCTTCTGTCATTATCCATTCTGCAAGCTCTTGCGTCTCGCCGTTTTCGTCTTCATCATTAAATACATGATAAATACGTTGCTCGCCTTCTACTTCTGCAAGACGGAATTGACCTGCCAGTGACTCAGCCGCTTCAACGATATCTTGGTCTTCACATGCTTTTAATGCTTCTAGCACTTGAGGAAGGTTTTCTTTTTGACACAGTTCTTTAACCAGTATTTCAAATTCATTCTGTTGCATTTTTTAGTCAACTCTTATGTTGATACCAATTCACATAAGTATTTGGTCATTTTTGCTTGTTAAGATCGATGATAACTACGCAATTATCTGAACAACGACTTATCCGGGTTGGTATTATTCAATATTTAATGTAGATAAGCTGATTTTAACAGTAATACAAATTTATTCGACCTGAATTCCTTTTAATCCTTGATATTTTGGCTTCAATTTGGCTTTATGGAGGTATTGCTTACTTATAATTGAATGGATTCAGATGTCAGATAAATTAGATACTAAATATGTTACGGCAGGTCGCAGTAAGAAATGGACAAAAGGCGTGGTTAACCCACCCGTTCAACGTGCTTCTACCGTGGTGTTTACTACCGTTGCTGAAAAAAATCATGCGATGGCTAATCGTGCCAAACAAACTCTTTTCTATGGTCGTCGCGGTACTGAAACCCATTTTGCCCTGCAAGATGCGATGGTTGAATTAGAGGGTGGCACAGGCTGTGCACTATACCCTTGTGGTACCGCTGCGATTGCGAATGCGATTTTGTGTTTTGTAAAAACGGGCGATCATATTCTAATGGTTGATGGCTGTTACGAGCCTACTCGTGATTACTGCGACACCATCTTGAAGAAAATGGGCATTGAAACCACCTACTACGATCCAATGATTGGTGAAGGCATTCGTGATCTAATCAAACCAAATACCACAGTGCTATTCACTGAATCGCCTTGTTCTATCACGATGGAAGTGCAAGATGTTCCACTGCTTGCTCGTATCGCACATGAGTCTGACATTGTGGTTATGCTTGATAATACATGGGCTGCAGGTGTGAATTTCTCTCCTTTTGACCATGGTGTTGATATCTCTATTCAAGCCGCAACTAAATACATTGTCGGCCACTCTGATGTAATGCTAGGTACAGCAGTAGCAAATGAAAAACATTGGGATCAACTGCGTGAACAAAGCTATTTAATGGGCCAATGTATCTCACCTGATGATGCTTATCTTGCTATGCGTGGTTTACGTACTATGGGCGTTCGTCTGAAACAGCATGA
This sequence comes from Aliivibrio sp. SR45-2, assembly GCF_963890165.1. Lineage (NCBI taxonomy): Bacteria > Pseudomonadati > Pseudomonadota > Gammaproteobacteria > Vibrionales > Vibrionaceae > Aliivibrio > Aliivibrio sp. SR45-2. The sequence goes on from NZ_CAWPRC010000033.1 coordinate 45,937, forward strand.
AGCAAGCAGCCTTAAAGTAGCAAGTTGGTTGGCTGAACATCCACTTGTTGATCACGTTCGTCACCCTGCGCTTGAAAGTTGCCCAGGTAACGATATTTATCAACGTGATTTTAAAGGCTGTAATGGATTGTTCTCTTTTGTTCTAAAACAGTCTGATACCAAAGCAACAACCGCACTGCTTGATGGCATGAGTCATTTTAGTATGGGTTATTCTTGGGGCGGATTTGAAAGTTTGATCCTAGCTAATGAACCAAAAAGCTTTAATGCGTTAAGAACGGTTGCTCATCCTCAGTTTGAAGGAACATTAGTCCGTGTGCATATTGGCTTGGAAGATGTGGATGATTTGATTGAGGATTTAGAAGAAGGGTTACATCGTTATCAAACGACATTAGATACACAATAATTATCAGATAACTAAAGTACTTATGGGTGCAACCCTCTCATAAGTACTGCTTATCAGTGATATTATCACCCGTAATTAGATTTACTTACTATTAGCTTTTATCCTTATCAATAATTGATTATGAAATACTTATTTTGCGTTTCATATTAATACTTATTAATAAGGCGACCACTATGACCTCATCTTTATTCATTACCCTTTCACCTTGCACAGCTCTCCTCGTTCTCGCTTGTCGAGATAAATCCCAATCAAAAGCATGGCAACAAGTCTACAAAGTGATGGCAGCAATCTTCGGTACTATTACCGTTACGGCTGGTATAGCAGTATTGGTGGGAGTATAAAATGAATAATATAGACTGCACAGCAACCAATTTAGTTAAAGCTATTTTTATCAATGGTAAATTAAGCTCTCTACAATACCTTGGAAAGATGGTGGGCCAATTTACCGTACCATTAGAAGATAATATTATTTGGAAGGATATGTTAGAGCATTGCCCTGAATGGTTTGATTATACAAAAGAAGAGTGTGATGCTAGTTCTCCTTTCTTTGTAGCAAATCATTTAAAACCAATATGCTCACCTTATCGAGCGGCAAGAATAGAGAATCCTTATCAAGATTCAACCGTCATGGTTTACGGCATTATCAATTAATTAAAGCACAATATAAATTAGGCTATTTCAATAATAAAAATAACCTAATCTAAAAATACTATTAACGCTTTCTTTCTTGCTTTGTTAATTCAAAATCAAATTCGTCGGGAAAAAGGACTTGCCCTTCTTCATTTTGATTTGGGAATACAACAACCGCTAATTCATCATCTTCAAGGCCTGTCGTCCAACGGCTGTGCCATTTGTTTAATGAAATAGACTCTGCTTTACATACATCCCATTCGCCTGTTGCCCATGCTTCTGCAAACTCTTTATTTGGCCATACAGGAACACAATCTTCTTCTTCGGTATTCAACATCACACAACCGTGTTCATCAGTCAAAATCCAAATTTCACGATTAGCGACAACTTCTTTCATAAAGTAAGTAAAACGCTCTTCTTCATGAGAATTTACGATTTTGTCCATTGCTTGTTGATCTAGTTGACTCATTACCAATTCCTATCAGTGGGAAAGATTATCCTACGGATAATAACAAAAAAAGCCCACACTGCGTATGACAATGTGAGCTTCAATTAGAGTTTATAGCAATCTTTGATTAATATTCGACGACTTTAATTTTATGGAACATGCGGTACAACACAGGAACCACAATTAAGGTCAGTACCGTTGCAAAACCTAAACCAAACATAATGGTTACTGCCATTGGTTTGAAAAAGGTATCTGGTAGTAGCGGGATCATACCTAGAATCGTAGTGATCGCCGCCATACATACAGGACGAACACGACTTAACGCCGCATCAACCACCGCATGATACGGTTCTTTACCTGAATGTATCTCTATCTCTATCTGGTCGAGTAAGACGATGCCATTTTTCAATAACATGCCACTTAAGCTCAAGAAACCTAATAGCGCCATGAAGCCAAAGGGAGTATTAAGTGCTAATAAGCCAGTAGTTACACCGATGAGAGCTAATGGAACAGTTAACCACACAATAACGGACTCTTTCACACTATTAAAGAGGAACACCGTCACTAGGAACATGAACAAATACCCCATTGGCATGGTTTGGAACAGAGACGCTTGTGCATCACGTGATGATTCATATTCACCCCCCCATTCTAAGCTGTAGCCTGTAGGGAAATCGATCGCTTCTATTTGTGGTTGCAAACGTTTTTGCAGTGTCGCCGCTGTTTCTTCACCTAGAATATCTGGATCCGTCATTACGGTTAACATACGTTTACGGTTCTTACGCACGATCAGTGGATCTTCCCAAATGACATCGTAGCCCAATACCACTTGCTGTAATGGAATATACAATGATAATGCCGGGCTCCAGATCTTCATTCCTTCAATCGTACTGATATCAACACGTTCATTTTCAGGTAAACGCGTCACAATAGGCATTAACGTTGTACCATCACGGTACACACCAATCGCTTTACCCGCAAAGGCCATCTCAAGCAGTTCGTTCACATCTGTTTTAGAGATGCCGTAACGACGAGCCTGACTCTCATTAAACTGAGGCTCTAATACCTTAGTACGCTCACGCCAATCATGACGAATGTTCGTCGCTGATGGGTCATTGTGCATAACTTCAATAACTTGCGCGGCTAAACTGCGAAGAACGGTTGGATCGGCACCCACAATGCGAGCTTCAACTTTAGCTCCACCACCGGGTCCTAATTCAATCTGCTTCAGTTTGTATTGGATCTGCGGATAATTAGTTTCAATATGCTGACGGAATTTAGCCATTAATGCCGGCAATTCGTTGTAATCATCAACACGAGTCATTATCTCGCCATACGCGGCGTAGCTCTTTTCTGGTGCATAGGTCAACATGAACCGCTGCAGACCTTTACCCGCCGTGGTTGTGACATGATCAATATGTTTCTGCTCTAGGATCCAATCTTCTAATTCTTTTAGCGTCTTGTTGGTTGAGCGAATGTCCGTTCCTTCTGGCATCCATACATCCACCAAGAAAATTGGCGTTGTTGATGACGGGAAGAACGACTGCTTCACTTTAGTAAAACCGTAGACACTACCACCAAGTGCAACAACAAGGATCAGCATCGTTGCGATTGAGTAGCGCATACAGAACTCAAGAAAACGCTTATAAATAACAAAGATCATGCCATTATACGGATCTTTCTCTTCGTTATTTTCCCCTTCAACCTGAACCGTTTCTTTAAAGAATAAAGACGCAAAGAATGGCGTAAGAGAAATGGCAGTAAACCAACTCAGCATCAATGAAATCAATAGAACCGTAAACAAGGTTCCACAGTATTCCCCCGTTGCATCATCAGATAAACCAATTGGAGCAAAGGCTGTCACGGCAATAACCGTAGCGCCCAATAAGGGCCACTTGGTTTGCGTAACAATATCGGTGGCCGCTTGCATCCTCGTTCGGCCTTTTTGCATACCGATGAGGATCCCTTCAACCACCACAATGGCATTATCGACCAACATCCCTAGTGCAATAACGAGCGCACCTAATGAGATTCGTTGTAAATCGATGGCCAAGTACTTCATGAAAACAAACGTACCGCAGACGGTGATTAACAGAATTAATCCGATCAATAAGCCTGAACGCACCCCCATAAAGAAAAGTAAAACGATAATCACGATGGCAACGGCTTGGGCTAAACTCACCACAAAACCACTCACCGATTTATCAACTTCTTTTGGCTGGCTGTATATTTCAGAAATATCAATACCAATGGGCTGTTGGTTTTTTAACTCCAACATTCGTTGATCAACCAATTTACCGATTTCAACAACGTTTACCCCCGCACTAAATGAGATCCCCATATTGAGTGCAAAATTACCATTGAAGTTAATTAAATTACTTGGTACTTCAACATAACCTCGTTTTACGGTCGCAATATCTTTTAAATAAATAAGACCTTGCGCTCCACCTTCAGTAATAATTAAATCACCAAGTTGCGACACATCTTGAAACTCGCCCGTTGGGTGGATCTGTATGTATTCAGAACCAATTTTTACGGCACCCGCACTTGAAACGGTATTTTGCTCAGAAAGTAAACTGTAGAGTGTTTGAGGTGAAATACCTAAGCTTGTCATGCGTTTTAGTGACGCTTCAATAAAGACTTGCTCTTGTTGAACACCAGAGACTGAGACTTTACTTACCCCATCAACAAGTTCTAATTCACGACGTAAATAATCAACATAATCAAGAAGTTCTTTATACGAATACCCTTGTCCTGTAACGGCAAGAAGTACACCGTATACATCACCAAAATCATCAATAACGGATGGTTCTCCGACTCCCGGTGGTAATTGACGTTTTAAGTCATTTACCTTTCGGCGCAGTTCATCCCAAATTTGTGGTAAATCATCAGGGCCATAATTATTCTTCATGGTTACCGTAATTTGAGATAAACCACGACTCGATAATGAATTCACTTCATCAACATAGGTAAGTTGTTGAATCGCTTTTTCAAGCGGATACGTCACTTCCTCTTCAACTTGCTCTGGTGTGGCACCCGGATAGTTGGTCACAACCATTGCATCTTTGATGGTAAACGCAGGATCTTCTAATCGCCCTAAACCAAAGAAAGCAGAGGTTCCACCAATAATGAAAATCAAAGTCAACATCCAGCTGATCACTTTATTTTGAATAAAGTACGCTGCAATTCCCTTTTCTTGACTCATTATTTCTCCTCCGTATTGATGATATTCACTTCTATGCCATCACGTAAGCGAGAAACACCCGCAATAACAATACGATCTCCCGTTGTGACACCTTCTACGACTCGTAAACCCGAAGATGTGGCCTTGGTTGTGATTATTTTTTGCTTTTTCACTTTATTATCAGAGCCAACAAGCCAAACGTATTTTTCATCTCTATCAATGTTGTCCCCATCTTCATTAAAAACAGCTTCGATCGGAATAACCATACCAAATTGACTCGATGCACCTAGCGAACTTTGCTCAGTAGTGACTTCAACCGCCATACCATCCAAAATAAATTGATCTTTTGGCATTGGCATCGTCAACGTCACTAAGTACGCACCCGATTCAGGATCTGGCTCTGTGGTGAATTCTTTAACTGTCGCTTGGTACGATGAGCCATCATCTAAACGAACAGAAGCTTTGATTTTATCGACTAATCCTTTATTTGGTTGTTTAGCATATAACTTATCAGGCACCTGAACCGTAATATCAACCGCGCTACGATTATGAATATTAAAGATTTGCTGCCCAACTTGAATGTTTTCAAATTGCTCGACACTCACTCGGGAAATGATCCCATCAATTGGGGCTTTTAATTCAGTAAAACTTAAACGCAATTTTGCCAATTCTAAATCAGCCAATGCAATCTGACGTTGGGCGGCTAATTCATCAAATTGCGATTTAGCAAGTAATCCTTTATCGACTAACGGTTTCGAACGTCGATACTGGCTGTTTGCCACGTTGTATCTTGCTCTCGCATTATCTACATCAATGTTGTAATCCGTCTTATCTAAAATCGCTAAGACTTGACCTGCTTTAACGGTTTCTCCCGAGCGAACATTTAACTCTTTAATCTCACCAGATAAACGAAAACTTAGATGGGAGCGATCAGCCGCTGTAGCAACTGCAGGAAGATAAAGATGATCACTCACTAAACCGGAATTAATCGTTTTAATAATGACATCAGGTGCTTCTAACACCGTATCAATAGGCGCTGGTTTACAAGCCGTAAGTAATAAGGCTGTCGACAATAAAGAAAATCTCATTAATTTCTGCATAATTATAATCCTCTCTCCTTAACCCACTTACGTACTTTCATGCCTTCTTCTAATCCAGCAATTCCTGAAGAGACGATTTGGTCTGAATCATTAATGCCAGAAAGAATTTGACGCTTATCACTAAGCTCTACCTCTACTTTTTCGACTCTGCCATCTTCGGCCACTCGCCACACGTACGTTTTATCACCTTCTGTGTCAATCGCCCCTATTGGTAATTTTTCACTTTCACCACTTGGGATCGTGACTTTTACTTGACCAGACATTCCTGGCAAAATACCTAATTCTGTTGGTCGAGCCATGCTCATTTTAACGGTGTAACTTGATGTTTTACTGTCCGCTTCGGTATCAATTTCTTCAAATTCAAGAGGGAATTGAAAATTAGGAAATGAATCAAACGTTACCGTTGCTTCGACTTCAGTAAAACTAAACCGTTGTAATAAATAATCTGGAAGTTGAAAAACCACATAAAAAATATCATTGGTTTGAATATGCATGATCGATTGCTTGGCACTTACGTACTCAAAGTTTTCACTTGGTAACAAGGAAATGGTTCCCTCGTAGGGAGCAATTAATTTGGTATAGCTGAGATTGGCTTTTGCTTGATCCAAGGTCGCCTTGGCGGTTTTTCGGTTTGCTACTGCGGTATCGTAATCTTGCTCTGAAACAACTTGGTCTTTACGCAACTTCTTGGTTCGTTGGTATTGAACATCAATCAAGCGATATTGTGCTTGTGCTTGCTTTTGCAATAAACGGTATTCATCTGGATTTATCGTGGCAAGTTGCTGTCCTTTTGATACCATTTCACCCGCATGCACTTCTAAGGTATTTAATTGCCCCGGAACCCTAAACGCTAATACCGCTTTATCTCCGGCTTCTGCTTGGGCAGGGAATAAGCGTGAGGTGGCTTGATTACCGATAGATACAACCATTGTTTTCGCAGGTCTCGATTCTGGCTCTGCAATCTGTGGAGCCTTACTATCACACCCCATTAATAAAACAGAACTAAGTAGCGTTGCCACCGCTGTTTTTTTAAACATAAACAATTCCTTGTAATGATAATTTTTTATATAAAAGCATTATTACCTATAAATTCGTTCGTCCAGAAAATCTGAAATAAAATTAATAAACGTTATTTTTTATTTTTCTTATGGTTAACACCTTTCTCATATTCTTCTTTAAACTTTGGATGAGATTGGTCACACAAACCAAAGTAAGGTTCTTCACTTAACCCTAAGATATAAGGAACTTGGGTACAGTACACAATAGTACCTTCCTCATGACCCGAAAAATAGGCATTGTAAAATTCACCCGTAATCACCTCTTTAGGATTCATCGCCTCTAATTGCTCTTGAGTCTGAACCACAAATCCTTTCTTTGCTCTAAACTCGCCATAATTAAACCAATCATCTGCATTTTTTTCTTTTTCTGCTTGAGATGATGACGAGCATCCAACCAATAACAATGCCAATATCGCTGAAATAAATAATTTCATAAAATCTCCAAATAAATAACGTACTTTGCTTCAATCATAATAAAGAACCATAGTACACTCAATTAGTTAACATTAAAGATACACGCATAAAAAAGCACTCAATAATTGAGTGCTTCTCATAAATTATAGAAACTATTTAGTAAATTACTAACTTATTCCATTTCTGCTATTTTTACTTTCCACGTATCGGGACCAATTTGGTGTGCATTTGCGCCCGTTGAATCAACCGCAACAGTCACTGGCATGTCTTCCACATCAAATTCATAAATCGCTTCCATTCCTAGCTCTTCAAAAGCAACCACTCTTGCTTTTTTAATCGCTTTAGATACGAGATATGCGGCACCACCGACGGCCATTAAGTACACTGCTTTTTTGGCTTTAATAGACGCTACGGTTGCAGGGCCACGCTCTGCTTTACCGATCATTCCCATTAGACCCGTTTCTAACATCATGTCAGTAAACTTGTCCATACGAGTTGATGTCGTTGGACCCGCAGGACCAACGGCTTCGCCACGCACTGCGTCAACAGGGCCAACGTAATAAATGAATTTACCATTAAAATCGACACCTTCAGGTAAACCTTCGCCGCTTTCAATCATGCTTTGTAGACGTTTATGAGCCGCATCACGACCGGTTAAAATCTTGCCAGTTAGTAGAACCGTTTCACCTGTGCGCCATTCTTGTACGTCAGCTTTGGTCAGTCCATCAAGATTCACACGACGTGTATTCGCGCCCGCTTCCCATGTGATGTCTGGCCACTCTTCTAGTTTTGGCGGCTGAAGATCAGCAGGGCCTGAACCATCAAGGGTAAAATGAACGTGACGTGTTGCAGCACAGTTAGGGATCATGCACACAGGCTTAGAAGCGGCATGTGTCGGTGCAGATTTTATTTTCACATCAACAACCGTGGTTAATCCGCCAAGACCTTGTGCACCAATGCCCAGCTTATTCACACGATTAAAAATATCAAGACGCAGTTCTTCTTCTGCATTCTCTGGACCACGGTCAATCAATTCTTGAATATCAATGTGACCCATTAACGATTCTTTCGCTAATACCGCCGCTTTTTCTGCGGTTCCGCCAATGCCTATACCTAGCATGCCTGGTGGACACCAACCCGCGCCCATTAACGGCAAGGTTTTTTCTACCCATTCCGCAATATCATCTGATGGGTTTAGCATCACCATTTTGGTTTTATTTTCAGAACCGCCGCCTTTTGCTGCGATTTGAATCTCAACGGTATTACCCGGAACCATATTGATGTGCACGACCGATGGCGTATTGTCTTTCGTATTAATACGTTTGCCAGCAGGATCAGACAGTATTGATGCACGTAGTGGATTATCTGGGTTAAGGTACGCTTGACGAGTACCTTCATCGATCATTTGTTGAACGGTTAAATCCCCTTCCCACTGTACGTTCATACCAATATTAACGAAGCAAGTCACAATCCCCGTATCCTGACAAATAGGACGACGCCCTTCTGCTGACATACGTGAATTAATTAATATTTGAGCAATTGCGTCTTTAGCCGCTTGACTCTGTTCTCTATGGTAGGCTTTTTCAAGCGCTTGAACGAAATCAAGTGGGTGGTAGTAAGAAATATACTGCAGTGCATCAGCAACAGAGCTGATCACATCTTCATTACGAATAGTTGTTCTCGTTTGAGCAACCATTTCTTTATTAACGTTCGTCATAGGGCCCTCTTAAAATATATGCTTCCATGGCAATAATGTAATGTCGTTCTTTTTAGTAATGACGTGAGCAATCGTCATCTATTATTTTCTTTTAGAACTCTCAGTATGATACTCTTGCTCTCTATTCAAGGCTATCGTTGCTCATCACATTCTGGTCATAAAAACTCAAAATGAACAATCAATTAGACGCAAAATTACAAATGACATCCCTTGATTATCAATCCAACTCTTTGGTTGATTTGTTTTCTGCAATTGAATCTCAACCATGGTCGATGTTATTGCATTCCTCTGCGGTTGGTCATGTCGATAATCGTTATGACATCGTCGTTTCTGATCCAATAGCAACGTTACAAACTCACGATAAAATCACTTCTATTAATATAAAAGGAAGAGATCTTATAACCAGTGAGGATTGCCCCTTTGAATTGTTAGCTCACTATCAAGAATTCCTAACACCAAGCTGCGATTCCATCACTGATCTTCCTTTTATTGGCGGCGCTTTAGGCTACTTTAGTTATGATCTGGGCCGCCGAGTTGAATCGATACCTGATATTTCAGAAAAAGACATCCCCACCGCAGAGATGGCGATAGGGATTTATGATTGGGCACTGGTTGCTGATCATAAAAAGAAAACATTAACGTTAATTCAGCCAAACAACAGTGATCGCCTAGCATGGTTGCAACCGTTCACCGCCATTCAAGAAGAGAAACTGTCGTTCCAATTAACGACACCTTGGTCATCAAACATGACAAAAATTGAATACTCTGAAAAATTTGACGTTATTTCTGAGTATCTTCAATCGGGTGATTGCTACCAAATAAATCTTGCCCAGCGCTTTAGTGCACACTATGAAGGTTCTGAATGGTTGGCTTATCAAAAACTCGCGATAAATAACGGAGCCCCTTTTTCGGCGTTCATTAGAACACCTGAATTAACCATTATTTCCGTATCGCCTGAACGTTTTTTACACGTTAAAGACAAGCAGATAGAAACCAAACCAATCAAAGGCACTCGTCCTCGCTCAAAAGATCCAATAATAGATGCGAAAGAAGCTGAAATATTACGTAATAGCGCAAAAGATCGCTCAGAGAACTTAATGATTGTGGATTTATTACGTAACGATATTGGTCGAGTAGCAAAACCGGGATCGGTTAACGTACCGAGCCTCTTTGCGATTGAATCATTTCCTGCTGTCCATCACCTTGTTAGCACCATCACAGGTGAACTTAATACTGGTTACAGCGCTTTTGATTTATTAAAAGCCTCTTTTCCTGGAGGCTCTATCACTGGAGCGCCAAAAATTAGAGCAATGGAAATTATTGAAGAGTTAGAACCACATCGTCGTAATTTATATTGTGGCAGTATTGGTTATATCAGTCGCTGTGGTGCGATGGACACCAGTATTACCATTCGAACATTAATAGCTTATGACGATACTTTATATGCTTCCGCTGGTGGTGGCATTGTTGCTGATAGCGAAGTTGAACTAGAATATGAAGAGACATTACATAAGTTAAGTAAAATTCTACCGATATTATAACGTCACCTAAACTAAGGATCCGGCTTATGGATACACATTTATTTTCTCATTTATTACTCAATAAGCCGAATTCATACAGTGAAAATTTATTGCTGCACCCTCGCTTTAAAAACACAAATTTTAAGCAAGCCGCCGTTCTTGTTCCTCTCGTAAAAAGACCCTCTGGATTGCATTTAATTTTGACTCAAAGAGCCGCTCATTTACGTCATCATCCAAGTCAAATTAGCTTCCCTGGAGGCAAGGCCGAACCCTCTGATTTATCCTTAATTCATACTGCAATTCGTGAGACAAATGAAGAGATCGGTATTCAATTTGAGCACATACACCCATTAGTAAAACTTAACACAATACCAACAATATCCGGTTATAAAGTAACCCCTATCGTTGCACTTATTGATGAAAGTTATACCACCGCAATCGATTACGGTGAGGTTAGTAGCACATTTGAAGCACCACTCTCCCACCTTCTTAACCCAATAAATACGACAAAGCACAAAGTTTTTAACAAAAAACATACGTATGAGTTAATTTTCATTCCTTTTAATAAAAAACTCATTTGGGGAATTACCGCGGAAATCATTCATTCAATGAATCACATTTCAAATTAGAAAAACTAGCCTTCATTAATAAGTTTTCCTAATCCGAACTCAATACCTACTGTGATCATTATCAATAATCTTCAGATCTCCATTCATATTTTTTCATTTGTCGATCTGGGTCAAGGTTTTTCTTGTCAAAATAACGACAATAGCGCCGTTCCCAAAATTCCTGTTCTAAAAAAATTAAGAGTATAATTACTATGCAAACAACAACGACTGCATCGACAGGTGCAAAAAAAGCAAAGTGGACTTATAAAGATTTCACTTGGTGTCTTTCTCTATTCGGTACAGCCGTAGGTGCTGGTGTTTTATTCCTTCCAATTAAAGCGGGTGCGGGTGGTTTTTGGCCTCTTGTTATTCTTGCTCTAATCGCTGCACCAATGACTTGGTTTGCACACAAAAGTTTGGCTCGTTTTGTTCTTTCTGCTAAGAACCCAGACGCTGATATTACCGATACGGTAGAAGAGCATTTTGGTAAAACTGGCGCAAACCTAATCACTTTTGCTTACTTTTTTGCGATTTACCCAATTGTATTAATTTACGGTGTTGGTATTACCAATACAGTCGATTCTTTCATGGTTAACCAAATGGGTATGGAATCCATTCCTCGTTGGTTACTATCAGGTGTTCTTATCACTCTGATGACATGTGGCGTTGTATTTGGTAAAGAACTTATGCTGAAAGCAACATCAGCAATGGTTTACCCTCTTGTTTTCATCTTGATGGTTCTTTCTGTATACCTAATCCCTGAGTGGAACACATCAATGGCGTCTGTAGCACCAGATTGGAGCGCAATGCCTTCTGTTGTTTGGTTAGCGATTCCAATCATCGTTTTCTCTTTCAACCACAGCCCAGTGATCAGCCAGTTCTCTAAAGAACAACGTCGTGTTTACGGTGAAAATGCAGTAGCAAAAACTGACATGATCACTGGCGGTGCAGCAATGATGCTAATGAGCTTTGTAATGTTCTTCGTATTCTCTGTGGTTCTTTCTCTATCTCCAGAGCAACTTGCGCAAGCACAAGCACAGAACATCTCTGTTCTTTCTTACCTAGCTAACGTTCATGAATCTCCAATGATTTCTATCATGGGCCCTATCGTTGCTTTTGCTGCGATTACTTCAAGCTACTTCGGTCACTTCCTTGGTGCTCATGAAGGTCTTGTTGGTTTAACTAAGTCTCACACAAAAGCCTCTCTTGCTACTGTTGAGAAAGCGTCTTTAATCTTCATCGTTGTGACTACTTGGATCGTTTCTATCGTTAACCCAAGCATCTTAGGAATGATTGAGACAATGGGTGCGCCAATGATTGCCGCTATCCTATTCCTAATGCCTGTATTCGCAATGCGTAAAGTACCAGCAATGGCGAAGTACAAAACTTCAGCACCTGTGCAAATCTTCACAGCATTATGTGGTGTTGCTGCGATTACTTCTGTAATCTACGGCGCTCTTTAATCGTCATTCTATATTTTGATATAGACATCGATTATTCGAAGTAAAAATAATGATAATAAAAGCCCCCTATTAATGGGGGCTTATTCGAGGTAACAACATGATTAGTGTTTTTGATATCTACAAAATTGGGGTTGGTCCATCTAGCTCCCACACTGTTGGTCCAATGAAAGCGGGTAAAGAGTTTATCGACGATTTACGTGGCATGGGCAAACTGCGTGATATCACTAAAATCACTGTTGATGTTTACGGTTCGTTATCACTGACAGGGAAAGGTCACCATACTGATATAGCTATTATTATGGGTCTGGCAGGCAACACGCCAGAACACGTAGATATTGACTCAATTCCAGGCTTTATTGCTCGCGTTGAAGAAACAGAACGCCTACCCGTTGGTATGCATTGCCATACGGTAGAGTTTCCGAAAGATGGTGGGATGAATTTCCACAAAACCAATCTTGAATTGCATGAAAATGGTATGCAGATCCATGCGTGGATAGATGGTGAAATCGTTTACTCTAAAACATATTACTCTATCGGTGGTGGTTTTATTGTTGATGAAGAACATTTTGGTAAAGAAGTAGAATCATCAATCAAGGTACCTTATGCCTTTAATAGTGCAGAAGAGCTCGTTAATCTATGTAAAGAACATGGATTATCTATTAGTGCCTTAGTTATGAAGAACGAACACGCAATTCTTGCAGAAGATGAAGTTCGTACTTATTTTGCAAAAATTTGGAAAACCATGCGTGATTGCATGGAAAAAGGCATGAATACCGAAGGGCTCCTTCCTGGACCTCTACGTGTTCCTCGTCGTGCTGCGGCACTTCGTCAACAGTTGCTTACATCAGAAAAAACATCAACTGATCCTATGGAAGTTCTGGATTGGGTGAATATGTTTGCATTCGCAGTTAATGAAGAGAACGCTGCTGGTGGACGTGTTGTTACAGCACCAACAAACGGCGCATGTGGCATCATCCCTGCTGTATTGGCTTATTACGACAAGTTTATCCAAACAGTAACAGAGAAAGATTACATTCGTTATTTCGCAGCATCTGGTGCGATCGGTGGTCTATACAAACAAAATGCATCTATCTCTGGTGCTGAAGTGGGTTGTCAGGGTGAAGTAGGTGTTGCTTGTTCAATGGCTGCTGCTGGTCTTGCTGAATTAATGGGTGGAAGCCCTGAGCAGGTCTGTATGGCTGCTGAAATTGGCATGGAACATAATCTTGGATTAACGTGTGATCCTGTTGCAGGACAAGTACAAGTCCCTTGTATTGAACGTAATGGTATTGCTTCTGTAAAAGCAATCAACTCTACTCGTATGGCACTTCGTCGCTCGTCGGATCCTCGTGTTTCTTTAGACAAAGTTATTGAAACAATGCTTGAAACAGGCAAGGACATGAACGCGAAATACCGTGAGACATCTCAAGGTGGCCTCGCGATTAAAGTTATCTGCTAGACTATTCATTGATACTATTAAGGGACGTTAATTCGTCCCTTTTTTATTTTTTATTCATTCACACAACTAATTCCTTTCAATTGAACTATACTAATCATACTAAATCCTTCTTTTTTACAGAAAATTAACAATATAATCAGCATTCACTATTAACAATAAACTCAATTGCTGTAATATTACTATTAATACGTTTTCCGATAATATAATTATTATGAATAAGAAAAAACATACCCTATCTCCTAGAGCGCAAGAATTAAGAGCTGAATGGACTGGAATGAAAAGTGATTATCGCTTTATTTCTCATTCATTCAACTGTGTGAAAGTTCATATCCATACACCTGATGATGGAATGTATAACCGCTCTGTCGGCTGTTTAAAGCAAGGGCGAGATAAAGCCCTTAAAGAAGCAGTAAAACAGCGTAACCAAGTTGGTCGAGAACTCTGGGGCAACTGTTGGCATGCGGTTTTAAATACCCCAAGTCTATTTGAGCGCTTACCACACAGCCTTGAACCTGATGTCATAGAAAAGAAGCGTACCCTTCTTTCTGGTGAAGTCAGAGGTACGAAATACTATATTGTTCGCTGGAAAGAATTAGTTGGTGACGAATATAAACCGAAAAGTAGACTCTTCATACACGGAGACGACCGATTAGGTGCATACACCAAAGCGAAGAAATTAATGATAGAAGTACATAAAGAATTCATCCCAATTTTGAAAAAGATGGGACGCTTTAATATTATTAAAGTGAGCTAGTTTTTATACATACAAAAATGGCGGAATTCTATTCCGCCATTTCTATTTAGTGCTAAGTAACGTTACATTTTATCAGCGACTGAATGATAACCTCGTAGATAATCATACTTAAAGTTTTTATCGATGCCGTCACAAACACCGGTATAAACTCCACCTTTAGTGCCTAACTCGAACGCATCTTGCCCACAATATTCTTGAAGACCTTTTTTATAGCCGCTTACGTAAGCATCATAGTTAGACGCTTTTAACTCCGTACCATCTAATAGATCGGTGATTTGTTCTTTAGATTCAACGCTCCATCCTTTGACACCTCTATCTAACCCATAACTGTTCCAATCACTATCTAGTGTTGATGTCAGTGGAGCTAAACTTGAACAAGCCATCAGCGAAAGAGCAAACACAGTAATCAATAACGCTCTCATATCAGTACCCTCTTATTATAAATATACTTACTAATAGGAAACTCTACAGTTACATCTCGCCAGCAGTCGAATGTCTACCGCTACTGTAATCTTCCCTGAATGTCCAATCTATCACATCACAGATACCATTATAAGGTTCGCCTTTCACGCCTAATATGTAAGCATCTTTCTGACAATATTCAGCTTGCCCTTCTTTATATCCGGCAAGGTAGGATTGGTAATTTGTATCTTTAAGCGCTTCACCATTCAGTTTTTTGATCAGTGTAGATTCTGATTGAATAACTAAGCCTTTTAGAGCTCGTTCATACCCAAAATCTTTCCAATCCTTATCCATCATCGATGTTGGAACTGGCGTTGATGAGCAAGCCGCTATCATTAATGTGATAGCAAGAACAACTAACCTTTTCATAATCATGACCCTCAAAGAAAACACATTAAGTACTACGTTAACTGTATCAGGTCAGATCATTTCTGCTATAAAATTTGGCTAATTAATAAAAATAAACCAAAAAGAAGCGTTAAAACTAATGCTGGTTTGCCACCTTCAGCTTGATAAGTATGGCAGTCTAACTCGGTATTTCCTGCGGCTTTCTTTCTTACCGTAACCACCATGGCTAATGGGATAAACACAGCAAGGAAAACTAAAATAACACCAGCGTATCCCAATACAGATAAGAATTGATCAGCGGCAAGGCTTACGCCCAACAATGGTAAGATAAAAGTACACACGTATGTAACTACTTTATTGTGTGAAATCATATCTTTATTCTGATTGTACAACGCCATCGCCACGCCTAAAAATGAAGTCAACAAGGCTAATGATGTAAATACTGACAATATAAATTCGATGTATTCACTTTTAGAACTGAAAGTTTGAATTAAATCAGAAATATTTGAGAAGTGTGTAATTTCTTCTGCATTGAGATTTCCAACAACAGCATATAGCCAGACAAGGTAACAGATAAGTGGGATCACCGATCCTAAGATAACCATGTTTCTAAGTTGTTTACTGGTTGCTTCTTTATTATAAGCGACTAAAGATGGGATCACTGGCATAGAAGCAAAACTAGTAAATAAAATCGTACTGGTATCAAATAACATCCCTTTATCGGTATTCGTTACTTGCATCAAGTTGTCTGTCGAGATTCCTGGAACCAATATGATCAACGTAATAAAGAGCATAGAAACCATAAATAGGAACAACACACGATTTAACTTATCGATAATTTGAGTTCCACAGACAACAAAAGCACTCGCAATTAATGTAAAACCAATCTGAGAAGCTTCAATGCTTATCTCAATGTTCGCCATTGAAAATATGCGTTTAATTAGATCGGCAGCTCCTAAAATGTAGGCAATAAGCATACAAATCAACAACAAATAAAATAAGCTGTTAGTGACTATTTGCCCCCCTTTACCCATCGTTTTATTTGCAACGGTATTGATGCCGAACGCTAATTCAGTTTTTGAACACGCTTCTGTGAGCAATAAAGCGGAATAGGTAGTACCGGCACAAATAACAAGCATTAATAAGGTGCTATAAAAAAGACCAAATTGCGCTAAAACCATAGGAATAGCTAACATTCCAGCACCAAGAGCAGTTCCTGAAAGGATTAATGCACTACCAAATAATTTAAAATTCATTGTGTATTCTTAATATATAAAATGGAAAAACAGTCACAGTATAAATGAATGCCCTAATACCATGATTAGGGCATTAAAAGAGTTATAACACTTGAGAAACGAGTAAGAAGCTACCGAATGCAAAAGAGAATGCCAGCATTGCTACTCCACCTTCAGCTTTATATCCCTGTTCGTTCGTTGCTTTCTGTCTTAATTTAACAACCATCGCTAACGGTACAAAGACAGCAAGGAACACAAGGATGATCCCTGCATAACTTAATACGGCTAAGAACTTATCTGCCGCTAAAATGGCACCTGCTAATGGGAAGATAAAACTAATCACATAAGTGATCACTTTATTTTGCTTGAAAGTATCTTGGTTTTGAGTAAACAAAGCCATTGCCACCCCTAAGAATGACGTTAATAAAGCAAGACCAGTAAAGCTCGACAATACAACATTAATGAAAGCATGTTCTGCACTGAAAACCGAAATCAATTCAGAGACATTAGAAAACTCCACTAATTGCTTAGGAGTTAAATTACCAACAACCGCATATAACCAAACTAAGTAACACACAAGCGGAATAAGAGAGCCAACAATGACCATATTTCTCAATTGCTTATGCGTCGCTTCATGGTTATAAGAAACTAATGACGGGATCACAACCATAAAACCAAAACTGGTGAAGATAATTGAGCTGGTCTTAATAAGATCGGGCATATTAGAATTAGACACTTGCACCATGTTTTCAGCAGAAATACCAGGCACTAAGAAAACTAACGTCAATAGCAGCATACCTAACATCACCGCAAATAAAACTCGGTTCAATTTATCAATAACCGCAGTACCTGAAGCAACAATCGCCCCCGCGATTAAAGTAAATGCAATTTGACTTTGAACAAGGCTCAAGTCCATCCCAATACTACGAACAAGTTTATTGAGTAAATCACCTGCACCTAAGATGTACGCCATTAATAAGCAAATCAGTAATGCATACAGCAAACCATTCGTTACAACTTGCCCACCTTTACCTAAGGTTTTACGCGCAATCGTGTTCATTCCTAACCCACCGCCGGCATTAATACTTGCTTCAAGTAATAATAGTGCCGCATAGGTTGTACCGATACAGATAAACAGCATTAACGCTGTTCCCCACAAGAGCCCAAATTGAGCCAGTACCATAGGTATAGCAAGCATGCCTGCGCCTAGCGCAGTACCTGAAATAATAAGCGAGCTGCCGATTAATTTTAAATTCATTGTGTTTATTTCCTATATTTAATTCGAGTAAATTTATTTTATTTTTTATAAATTCAACGCATACAAAACAGCACCTTAACTAGGTGACAGCGTTAAAATTAAGCTTATTGATTACGAATAAAAACGAGGAAATCGAAAATACGAGAGAAGGAGAAAAGCGAGACGTTGAGACGAGAAAAAACGCGAAGACAAAACAACCGTGGATTTGATACAAGTTAAATGTGGTGAACCTTCTGTTGGCTCCAATAAAGGGCCTGTCGTTGCTTGAAATATCATGTGTACATCCTAATTAGTCACATTCCATTAAAATAATCCGTATAGTAATTCCTTTACTAATCGGAGCCACTTATTTAGCAGCTCACTCCATTTTATATAACAAGTCCCCTATTGCAACCCTTAACACGATTACTTTTACAGCAGTTAGTTCACCTCAACTAAATTATTTATCCATTTCTTACTTTTCAAACGGTATAAACAAGCAAACCACTGAGTCAGCACATCTTGATACAAGCAGAATTTCACATCAAAACGCCAACAACACCTCTTCAGAGAGTTGACCAAGCATAAAAACATCAATCAGGCTTTTACTCGATAAAAGGATACTTTGTAATGTGATAGGAAGAGCAATAATAATAAGTCGATAAAAGAAGTCACCCCTTGAATGAACCATGACTTGACGGAAAAATGATGCACTTTGACTCTTCATAACCAGAGATCACTAACTAATTTCAACAATAGAATTAAGTATACCGTAAGTTATTTTTCGTCTAATAAATAGTGAAGAAAACAGTTAAGCAGATTGCAATTATTAATAGACTGACATTGTCATTACTTTTCATGCGGTCTTTTGACGAAAAAATGACAACGTTATATTTATGCTAAAAAGGTATTTAAAAACGAGAGGATAAACAATAAGAAAGAGGAAACTGAAGAGAAGAAAAAGAAAAGCCACACGTCTCAGAATGTGGCTAGTTTGTAACTGTACGGGGTCATAACCGGACAAACACACTATCTAATATCACGAGATTAAATTCAACACTTCAATGCTCAATTAATCAAAATGATGTGTAAATTTTGAAGTAGATCTACACTTTTAATAAATAACGTTCACTTATTAATCAGAACATTAGAAGTATTCTCTCGGTGAATCACATCATTTAAAATGAATCACAAAGAAATTAGCTTACTTCAAATATTTTACATGTGCTTCCATCTCTTCACCAATCTGCTTTCTCATATTCATTAATGTAATTGCAGATTCACGTAATTTAATGTCTTCTTCTGTTTGTGGTACCCATTCAGTGACTTCAGTTGGTTTTCCATGTTCATCAACCGCAACCATAATCACAATACAATGAGTCGTCAGTCTATTTTCTAGTTCTTTCGGATCACTCGCTTGAACATCAATCGCAATATGCATTGATGACTTTCCGGTATAAATCACCTTACCCGTCACTTCAACAAGATTACCCACATGAATGGGTTGAACAAATCGAATTCCCCCAGCGTAAGCGGTAATGCAATATTTACCACTCCACCCGGCAGAACACGCATAGGCCGCTAAATCGACCCATTTCATTACGGCACCACCGTGAACTTTACCGCCAAAATTCACATCACTAGGTTCAGCAAGAAAACGTAAGGTTACTTCGCGTTTGTTCTTTCCCATTATTACTTCCTTTTAATCTGTATTATCATTTTTATTATGATGTTATGAGTAACAAGTTAACTGACTTTTTTATACTGTTTTTCTAGTTCACTCACGCCTAATCCACTGCGTTTGGTGACTTTTATTTGAACGGGTATGCGCTCTTTCATCGCCTCAATATGGCTGATCACCCCTATCATTTTCCCTGATGCATTTAGGTTATCTAGCGCATCAAGCGCCATATCTAACGTTTCACTGTCCAGAGTACCAAAACCTTCATCTAAGAACAGTGAATCGATACTTGTTTTATGGCTCACTAAATCAGAAAGTGCAAGTGCCAACGCCAAACTTACAAGGAAGCTCTCACCCCCCGACAAGGTTTTGGTATCACGAACCACATCCCCTTGCCATGTATCGAGTACTTGTAATTCGAGACCATCACTGGCTTTGCGTTTTAATTCATAACGTCCGTGCAATCGAGTCAGTTGCTTATTTGCTAAATACACTAAATTTTCTAGTGTTAACCCTTGCGCAAACTTACGGAATTTATCCCCTTTCTGTGAACCAATTAATGAGTGTAAATATTGAATATCATCGTACTCAAATTGATACGATTCAATCTCATCAAACAAGCTTTTTTGATTCAGTTTACGTTCACCGTCTGAGCGTAGCGCTTGGGCGATTTCACCTTCGCGCTTCACTAATGTTTCAGATTGAAATTTCACTTGGGCTAATTCAGTCTCAACGGTTTCTTTTGGCATTAATTGCCACTCAGCGGCTTTGGGCTCTTGGTAATGTTGTTCTTTGGTTTGCTGTGCACTCTCTAGTAGAGCAATAGTTCGCTCAATCGCTTGTTGTATTTCAGTTTTTAAGCTTAATAGTTGTTGGCGATCTTCTTCTGAAATCAATGCAGCCTGAAACAGCTCAAGTGTTTCAAATGGACTGTGCGATAGTGCTTCCTTCCATACATCAGAACGCTCTACCGATAGCTTTTTACTGCTTACATGATTCTCTTTAAGGTTATTTAGTTTGCCATCTAAAGCCGCAAGCTCTTGTACTATAACGTGCAATTTCTGCTGTTCAACATCATAAGTTTGTTCTGAGGCATTCAACTTATCTGTCATTACAAAGCGTGCTGTTTTGATCTCTTGGGTACCAAATAGCTCAATACGTTTTGCTTGTTGCTTTGCTAACTCTGTAGTTAATACTGATATTTCAGTTTGAAATTGTTGTTGTTGGACATTAAATTCAACCAATTGCTCGGTTAAATGAGCATGATCACTTTGCACATTTTGCTGCTGTTGAATTAGCATTTGTTGCTGTTGAATTTTGTGCTGAATTTGTTGTAAGTCTTGCTCTTTTTGTACAAACCACGATTCTATTTGAGTCAACTCTGGTGCATTAAATCCTGCGTGCTCTATTTCTGTAATTAACTGCTGTTTAAGTTCCGTTTGACGTAATTGCAACTGTTCTAATTTTTGATTGTCATCTTGTCGCTGTTGAAGCGCTGCTTGATGTGATTTTCGGTCAAAGTTTAACGCGGTAGTAACAGTTTCAAGGCGATGCTGAACTTGTTGTAATTGGTTTTGTTGTACTCGAACCTTATCATCCGCTTGGCGTAATTGCTTTGCTTGCTCATTCAGCGCAGATAAAGAGGCTTCAGACTCACTAATGAATTGATTAATCGAATCAGTATCACCCAAAGGTAGAGTGAGTTGCGTTGTATTTAGTAACGTAGCCCACTGCTTTTGCGTGGCTTCAACCGTTTGTTGCCACTGCACTAATTGAGATTGGCAATGATCTTGTTTTACTTTGAGCGAATCTAATTGTTCGCGTACTGATTTACCTTGTTCGATAATCTCTACACGTTTCTGATCGGCTTCTTTTTTACGTTGTATTGTCGCACTCAAATCAAGCAATTTAGTTTGCTCTAATAGTGGATGATGCGTTGATCCACACAACGGACAATCTTGATCTTTTACTAATTCCGCTCGATATTTTGCAAGCTCGCCTTCTTGCTCAATTAAGGTAGTTAAATCGATAACTTGCTGCTCTTGTTGCTTAAACTGAGTCGCTAGTTCAGTACGCTGCACATCCAATTTTTCAATGTCATTAGCTTGTGTTTTCTGCACAGCGGCAAGCATTTGCTGCTCTTTTGTCGCACGTAAATACTCATTATTGGTATGAGTTAATTCAACACGATATTGATAACGAGTCATTAGCGTGTTTATCTGCTCTGTCAGTTGTGCTTCTGACCCTTTATCTTGCCATTGTTGTAATGCAAGCTCTGCACACTTCGTCGCTTCCACTTCGTTATTAACAATAATTTGAGCTTGATTTAATTCTGCTTCTTTTTTATTTATACCATCAAGCAGAGTCTCTAGCGCTGCATTCGCTGAACCCAATTGACTATTTAAAGAGGCAATATCTTTATCTTGTTGTAAAATATGGCTAACTTGGCTCTTCCATTGACCTAAATAACGTTCAAGCTGCAGATCAGCTTTGTGTTCTTCAACATAACTTGCTAATAAAGAAAGTTTCTCTTTTATGTCAGATAATGTTGTTGTTAGACCTTGTTGCTTTTTATTACCATCCTCAAGACGCGCAGTAAGGTTTACGATTTGGTGCTGCTTCTCTTGAGATTGTTGAGTCAGTTGAGCAATCGCAGTATCTAACGGTTGCACCGAATCATTAATTAAATTCTCTAACGCTTTATTCTCAACCTTAATCGAATCAAACTCTTGTTTTAACTGCGTAACATGAGACTCAAGTGTTTTTTTATCACTGGTCTTTTGTTGGTGAGATTGTTCTGTCGTCTTTAATTCTTTAACCAACTCATCAAAGCGAGTTTGCGCTTCTTGCCATAATTGATACGGCGCACGCAGTTTTTCTGCCGGTTCGCTTTGCGCTAAACGGTGCAGTTGAACACTTGCTGATTTTTGCTTATCCAACGCGAGTTGATTATTTTCGCTCGCTTGCTGCCATTGTTGTTGATTTTTAGTATCAGAGATCCACCACTCTAAATGAGCTTGCCACTCTGCAACTTGAGCTTGCTGTTGCTTTTGATTGGTTTGTAATTCAGTTTGTTCGTCGATTAATGCTTGCTTATCTTCTTCAGAAAGCAACTCCACACCTTCAGCCTTGGCTTTAAGCTCTGCTAACTTCTGCTTAGATGCACTGTAATGCTCATGCACTTTTTCAGATATTTGACCATAGATCTCTGTGCCCGTTAACTCTTCTAATAAACCGGCACGATCATTGGCATCAGCATTTAAAAACGCCGCAAACTGACCTTGAGAAAGCATCATCGATTTTGTAAAGCGAGAGAAATCTAACCCTGTGATTGAGTTAATCAGCTCATCTTTTTTCTTCACTTGAGTTGCTAGTACTTTTTCAGAATCGACTTCTGCAAGCTCAACCGTCGCCGCTTGTAAGTTTCCATCCACTTTGCCACGAGAACGACGTTGGCTCCAAAACGCACGATACGCTTTACCTTTCACTTCAAATTCCACTTCTGCTGAACATTCCGCCGTACCACGCGTCATGATTTCATTGCTTGAGGTTGAAATACCACCCAATCGAGGAGTCTTATGATAAAGCGCCAAACAGATCGCATCTAAGATTGTCGTTTTACCTGCGCCTGTTGGACCGGTAATCGCAAACAATCCATTTTCAGCAAAGGGAGACGCTGAGAAATCAATTTTCCACTCACCTTTCAATGAGTTCAAATTTGAAAAACTTAGGCTTAAAATTCTCATGCATCACCTTCTTGTAAATCGGTATCTTTATGTTCTACTTCTGACAAGATCTGTTTAAATTTGGTTGTCATTCTGTCTGCGCGTTGCTGCTCTTTTTCGGTTTCAAACGTCTCTTGTTCTATGCGTTTAGTAAACACATCAAAAGGCGTTAACTCCGCTAGCGTTTCTGTTTTTTCTTGCGCCAGTGTTTGCTCGTTGCGGTTTCTCGCTCGACGCAATTGCAACACTTCCACATTCAAATCTTGAGTTAATATTTGAATACGTTGCTGTAGATCAGACAAGTAATCTTGAACTTCTACTTCAATACACAACCACGTCGTTTCTTCGCACTCTTTAAATTGCGCTAACTCTTGTTCAATCGTTTCTAAATCGCCTTTTAATGCTTTCATCGCTTGAAATATCGGCACATTAATTGGCGTAATGTGACTCACTTTATCTTTATCAAACTCGACCATTACGACTTGTTTTTGCGATTTTAATTCATCAAAGCTCAATGGAATTGGTGAGCCGGAATAACGGATGTGTTCAGATTTAGCCACCAGTTGCGGGCGGTGAATATGACCAAGTGCGATGTAATCCGCAGGCGGGAAACCATCAGCGGCAAAACCATCCAAAGTACCAATATAAATATCACGTACAGAATCGGATTGTTTAACCCCTAGTGCCGTTAAGTGACCAGTCGCTATAATAGGTACATTAAGATCTAACTCAGATCTTAGTTCGACCGCTTTTTGATACAACTGGTGATAGTGTTGTTTAATCGCTTCGCCAAGCGCTTGCTGTTTCTCCACTCCAGTTGACCCTGCCACACTAGTGACAACGTCACGCGGGCGAATAAAAGGCACTGCACATAGAATTGCACCCACAGTGCCATCTGAATTAGGCAGCGTTAATAATTGAGTTGATAAATCATCATTAGTATTCGCAATTACTCGTGCGTTTAAATGTGCTAACAGTTGTTTTGATTCATTGAGTGTCGATACAGAATCATGATTACCACCAAGCACAATTAATTCGCAGTCTACTTTGTTCATCTCCACCACAAATTGGTTGTACATTTCACGCGCGTAACTTGGTGGCGCGCCCGTATCAAATACATCTCCGGCAATGATCACGGCATTAATGGCATTTTCTTGAACTTGCTCAAGTAACCAAGCAATGAATTTTTGATGTTCATTACGACGGCTTTTTGTAAAGAAATTTTGACCGAGATGCCAATCAGAAGTATGTAAAATACGCATAAATATCAACTTGTTTGATGGATAAGAAACACAATAGTTCTTTTATACCATTTGAAGCATTCTAGTGGCAGTATTAATGGCAAATTCCGTCCCTAATATTCAATAGACAAACATAACGAACTAATTTGCGTATACTTATCAATATTGTCTTCAGTATTCATCCTGATTAAACACTTTCTATGAGAACTTAAATTTGTTAACGATTGAGAGCATCACTTTTACGACAATCAATATGTTCAACTTTGTTGAGCCACCCAATGCGTATTACGATTTTGAAAACATCCTTACCCAAGAAGAGTGGCAGAAGAAACAAGGTTGGTTTAAAAATAAAATTACAGCATTAAACTCTGATGTCATTGGTTTTCAAGAAGTGTTTAGCCCTGAAGCCCTTGAAGCATTAGTTAACTCATTAGGCTATCCGTATTTTTGTACGGTAGACACTCCAAAATCAGAAGATGGCTATGTATTCCATTCACCTGTTGTGGCGTTTGCTTCTCGCTACCCAATTGTGAGTTCTCAGCCTGTTATTGCGGAACCGACGCAATTGGCTAGATTTGGAATTGACTTCGAATTTAACCGCGTTCCTGTTCACGCCAGTATTGAATTGCCTCATCTTGGGATCACCGATTGCTACGTGGTGCACTTTAAATCTCAACGACCTAAAGATCCGATAGAGATAGATGGTATTAATGAACAAGAAGCGACCCCGCTTACTCAACTGCATGATGAGCAATTAGGTTCATGGCTTTCGTCTGCTCAACGTGGGTTGGAAGCAAATACCCTTCATCAGTACATTACGACTCAAAGAAAGAAATCGTCTCAACCCGTTGTGTTAATGGGCGATTTTAATAAACCTTTATTCCATAATGAATTTATCGGCTTACTCTCTCATCAACTAAGATACGATAAATTTAGTACTGATTATCTCACCACCTTTCAGTTAAAAGACAGCTGGGATATATACAGCCAATTAAAGGGAACGGATTTATTAGAAGAACGCGTCAGTACTCATTATTATGGCGCGAAAGGTTCAGTATTGGACTACATTCTATTATCGAATGAGTTTGATAGCTTTTACTCTGGCAGTTTGTTAGAAGTCACTGAGTATCGTGTTGTCGACCTGCATATAGTGAACCCTAAATTCGACATCGACCAATTCAGTACCGATCATGCTTTGGTTTCTATTACTGCCCGTATTCGACAGGCATAAAAAAGGCGTCTAATAATAGACGCCTTCTAATTACTGGCTTAAAACCACATTCGATTACTGACCGCGGTAAGTACAACCCGCCGTACAGGTTTCTTTAATCTCAATCTTGCTTAATAAAGGCAAGCTTGGTTTTACTTCATTCCAAATCCATTTTGCCAAAACTTCACTTGTTGGGTTTTCTAACCCTTTAATATCGTTTAGATAGTAGTGATCAAGACGGTCATACGTTGGTTTGAATGCCGCTTTGATTTCTGAAAAGTCGATCACCCAACCGGTGTGTTGATCAACTTCACCTTCAACGTACAAGCGAACTAAAAAAGAGTGACCATGAAGGCGACCACATTTATGACCTTCTGGGACATGTGGTAAATGGTGTGCTGCTTCAAACATGAAGTCTTTATATAGTTCAGTTGTCATTAGTTAAAATCTCTATTACCTATATTATGAAGAGAGGGATATTACTCTACTTCACTATTAAGGAACAAGTAAGTTCCCAACAAGTCGTTATTATTGATGTTTTTTTCGCCTTTTTTATCGTAAAAATTGATTCTTATACTGAATTTTTACCTTTATAGAGTAACAACACTTGAAGCTATTAATAAGAAAGGTAATATGTCTTCTTGAAATAAAAAATATTCGTGCATGTAGCACAACAATGGAGAATGTAATTAACATGACTTACGCGCCTGTAACAGACGTATTAAGCGGCAAACTAGCGGTTGACAGTGAAGTAACTGTTCGCGGTTGGATCCGTTCGCGTCGCGATTCTAAAGCGGGAATTTCATTCCTAGCTATTTATGACGGTTCTTGTTTCGATCCGATTCAGGCCGTGGTTCCTAATGACTTAAATAATTACAATGAAGAAGTCCTAAAACTAACAACAGGTTGTTCTGTTGAAGTTACGGGGACTATCGTTGCATCTCCTGCTAAAGGTCAAGATTTCGAACTTGCTGCAACAGCAGTAAAAGTCGTTGGTTTAGTTGAAGACCCAGATACATACCCAATGGCGAAAACTCGTCACTCTATTGAGTATTTACGAGAAGTTGCTCACCTTCGCCCACGTACTAACGTGATTGGCGCGGTTGCACGTGTTCGTAACTGTTTGTCTCAAGCGATTCACCGTTTTTACCACGAGCAAGGTTACTTATGGATGTCTGCACCACTAATCACATCATCTGATGCTGAAGGTGCTGGTGAGATGTTCCGCGTTTCTACATTAGATCACGCGAACGTGCCTCTTGATGACAAAGGCAATGTTGATTATGACAAAGACTTCTTTGGTAAAGAAACATTCCTTACCGTATCTGGTCAATTAAATGCAGAAACTTACGCTTGTGCATTAAGCAAAGTGTACACATTTGGCCCGACTTTCCGTGCTGAAAACTCACACACAAGTCGCCACCTAGCTGAATTCTGGATGGTTGAACCTGAAGTTGCTTTTGCTGATCTAGATGATGTAGCAAAACTGGCTGAAGACATGCTTAAGTATGTATTCGAAGCGGTTCTTGCTGAGCGTCGTGATGATCTTGAATTCTTTGCTTCTCGCATTGATAAAGAAGCAATCACTCGTCTAGAGCAATTTGTAAGTTCTGATTTTGCACAAGTAGATTACACTGACGCTATCCAAATCCTTATCGACTCTGGTAAGAAATTTGAATTCGACGTTGAGTGGGGCATCGATATGTCTTCTGAGCATGAGCGTTTCCTTGCTGAAGAACATTTCAAAGCACCTGTTATCGTTAAAAACTACCCGAAAGACATCAAAGCATTCTACATGCGTCAAAATGACGATGGTAAGACAGTTGCTGCGATGGATGTTCTTGCACCAGGCATTGGTGAGATCATCGGTGGTTCTCAACGTGAAGAGCGTTTAGACGTTCTTGATGCACGTATGATTGAAATGGGTATCGACCCTGAACACATGACTTGGTACCGCGATTTACGTCGTTACGGTACTGTACCTCACGCTGGCTTCGGTCTTGGCTTTGAGCGTCTAGTGTCTTACGTAACTGGTATGGGCAACGTTCGTGACGTTATCCCGTTCCCACGTACTCCACGTTCAGCTAACTTCTAATTGGCTTTTTCTTATAGGGCACCAGCTCTGTAAAAATTCGTTCAATAGAAAGCAATGAATACAAAAATGGCGACCATAATGGTCGCCATTTTTTATGTTTGTTATTTTTAAATACCGAGGAATTACCAGAAGCGAACTCGTCCCGTATCGATATGAACAAAGTTACTGCCAGGATAATACCCTACTCCGCCCGCTTTTAATGATAAGGCTGCTTTTCTTACTTCGATTAATGGCACGTCTTCTAAACGAAAATCCATGGCTTTACCTAGCATATGCAAGCTTTTCTTCGCTACACCACCATGTGATTTACCACGCAACATTTCATTGGTTGCTGGTGAGCGATAACCAGAAATGATTTGCACTTGGGTATCACAACCAATTACTTTTTGAATAGCCGATAATTGATCAAATAAACCAGTATCCATATCTATCGTTTCATTTCGACGAAAATCACGACATAAATGATTTAATTTAAGTAACTCAGAATTTGAATATTGTTGTCCATTAAAATATTCGCTTTGCAGTTTCTCACCAGTATGTAAATTCTTAAACGCCAATTCTCTAGGAGATTCAGCAAACTGTGACGCAAAAGAAATCGATGGGAATAAACTTAAACCAGCAGTGGCAACGCCACCAAGAAGAATTTTACGGCGTAACGAATCAAATTCAGGCATGTAAAAACAACTCACTTATAGATAGATGAATCAATAACTGAGCGCAAAGATACACACTTACGTTAACTTGGTCAAATAATGAACAATGCTAATTTGGCTTATTACCCCATTCAATCATGCTTACTTATTGAGCAACAAGGTTTTTATTGTTATGTGAAAAGTAGGTCAATTTTTACTCTTACTCCATTCATCATATCGATATACGTCATTTCTAAATTGAATGGTGTCCGCTTCATCTACCCACGCTGTTTGATAAATGGTATATACCGCTATTTTTTGCGATAACCCTACCGTATTTGTTTTTGGTAATCGATGATAGCCTGCATAATCTTTCGCAGTAAAATGCGATTCTTTCATTAAAAGTTGTGCAAATTCTGACGCTTTCTCTACCCGTATACACCCTGAACTGTAAGCACGATGTTGTTTATTAAATAAAGATCGTGACGGAGTATCATGCAGATAGATAGCATTACGGTTTGGTGTATTAAATTTATAGCGACCTAATGCATTTGCGTTGCCCGACTTTTGTCTTAATTTATAAGGAAAGTTATCAACGGTCATTGTCTCCCATTCAATACTTTCAAAAGGAATCACCTCATCACTTAACCAAGATGGAAGCACTTCATAATTATGCGTTAATAAATAGTCTTGATTCTCAAGGGCTTTTGGTAGGATATCCTCCTTCATTATCTTTGTTGGCACTTTCCAATTAGGGTTAAATACGATGGAGTCTAATCGAGTAATAAAGAGCGGGGTTTTTCTTGCTGGCTTACCTACGATCACTTTACTTTTAAAAACAAGCTCACCTTTCGACCAATACCCCATTTCATAAGAAGGTATATTTACGAGAACAAATCGAGCGTTCTTATTTTCCCATAAACGTAAACGCTGAATATTTAATGCCATAATTCGTACACGTTCATTCGTACTCATATTTAGCCAATACAATGTCCTCTTACCGACAATACCATCTACGACTAAACCATGTCGTTTTTGAAATGATTTCACCACATTTACTAATTCATTATTATATTTATCCCCTTCTTGGTTCAAAAAATAGTGGGTTTGTTCTTCATTTAATTCCCCTGATATTTGCAATCTATATACAAGTGATTTATATGGAATGTCTTGATTCGGTTTCAATAATCGTGAGGAATATAGTTTTGGGGCTTCTTGATGATAAGGATCATAATAACGATATAGTCGTGTGTATAAATCTTGATATTGTTTCGATTGAGGTTTTAACTGACTCACTAACGCCGTTAATGTATCGTCTTCAAAATGTTGATTTACTTTTTCAGTAAGAAATAAAGACGGCTTTCCAAAATCATTATTTAACCGTCCACCAAATAGCCACCGAGTACCGTACTTTGGTATTAATGATTGATACGTAAGCATATATAGTAACGTGTCTGTTGCTAAAACATCGTATTCAAGCCCTTCTGTATTCTGTAAATTTTCGTATCTTTTAGCTAAAGAATTATTCACGTCAGCAAGAATAAGAAGTGCGAATTGATTCTCTATTTCTTTTCTATCCTCGGCACGATTCCATTTACGTTGAGAGTTTGGATATAAACGAGACACATCTGAAGCATAATACAGCGAACCTTGATGTTTTCTTATGTAAGTATCAGCGTCTTCTGTTTGAGCAGATAAGGGAAAATAACAAAAAAGAAGTGTAAAAAATACAATATATCGGCTCATTTATCACCCCTTAAATATTAAGTCCTCTTTATGAGAGTAGACTCAAGGTGATGAATAGCAAGTTTCACTCTTAATATAAAAGCATTAGATATAATACTTATAAATAAGAACTAAAGAGCACCCTTTTTATTTAAATTAGCGGGCATAAAAAAGAGAGCTGCCGAAGCTAACTCTCTATTTTAATTGGATTATAGGTTAAATATTATTGAACAATTTCACCACTTTCAATAACCGTTTTACGCACAATTTTGGTAAAATCGAGCACTTCCTGCCTGATCTGCTCTTCATCAACCGTCAGCATTTCACGATCTTTCATCAATATTTTACCATCCACAATAGTATGACGAACGTTGCCTGAATTCGCAGAATATACAAGCGCTGAATAAGGATTATACACAGGCATCATGTTCGGTGCTTTTGTATCAACAACAATGATATCCGCTAATTTTCCGACTTCGATAGAACCAATTTTATCTTCCATATGAAGCGCTTTCGCCGCGCCCATTGTCGCCATATCAATCACTTTGATTGGAGGCATTGCGGCACGATCTTTATTCACTAATTTGTGTACTTTAGCGACTTGGTTGAACTCATCAATAATACTTAGCGTATTGCCTGACATTGGCCCATCCGTTCCTAAACCAATACGAACACCTTCGTCATACATTTTAAGCGCAGGAGATACCCCTTTTGCTGATTTAATGTTTGCACTCATATTATGAGCAACACCCATGTCTGATTCTTTTACTAGTTCAATGTCTTTATCATCAATCAAAATCATATGCGCACCAATAAGGTTTTTATTAAGCGCTCCGATGCTGTGCATGTATTCTACTGGTGACAGTCCGTTCGCACGTTCAGCAATGACTTCTTCTTCACGATGAGATTCAGCTAGGTGGATCATTACCGGAACATCCAACTCTAACGATAATTTAGCAATTTTTTGTAGCGTTTCAGTTGTATTTGTATATGGAGCATGAGGGGCAAATGCTGGTGTGATACGAGGATGATCTTTATATTCTTCAATAAAGTTTAGTGCGTACTGAATCCCCTCGTCTGCATTTGCTGCATCTGCAACTGGGAATTTAATGACGCTTTCACCTAGAATTGCACGCATACCGATCTTATCAACCGTTTTCGCGACTTCATCTTCAAAGTAATACATATCAGCATAAGTGGTTACCCCACCCTTAACCATTTCTACATTACCTAAGTTAGCACCAATACGAACCATATCGCGTGACACTAACTTTTTCTCTAGAGGGAAGATATAGCGGTGTAAACGATCTGGAACGTCATCACCTAATGAACGAAAGACGGTCATAGAAGCGTGAGTATGAGTGTTAATTAAACCCGGTAAAACAATATCACCATCGACGTCTAATAGCGTTTTTGCGACATATTTAGAGGCAATGCTTTTATCGCCAACAGCAATAATTTTATTACCAGAAATAACAACAACACCATTCTCAAATATCTCTTTCGAATCGTTCATTGTTAGTAACGTTGCATCGGTAATCATCAAGTCAACTTGTTGCGCCGAACTTGCCGAAAACGAAAATAGTGAGCTTGCAGCAATCGCAACAGCAAGCAGTGATTTTCTTAAATACATGAATAAACTCATCAATAGTAAAATATTGGCGTGAATGGTATACGCTATTATTTTTATATCAAGCATATTGTCAATAATATATATGGCACCCTTCACATTTCCCTTTCAAATGGTGACTCTATAGCAATAAAAACAAACCAAATAACGACAGCTGTCACATAACCAAGAGTTTATTCCCATATAACTCAAAATACATACAGTCTATCAAACCATAAAAAATACTCGTAAGTGATTGGTTTTACAACCGCTAATTATTAATTCTCTCAATAAAAATAATTCTCATTCTCTTTTTGATGAGTTAAACACCATTTTTATCACTTTCAATTACGTTAACAATATGTAAACATTCTGTTGATTTCTCAATTAATAGAGAAACATTACAAGGACTCACCTATTAGTGAGCACAATATTCTGGAGAAAAAATACATAATGAAAAAATCACTTTCAAGTAGAATTTTTATAGGTTTATTCGCTGGCCTATTAATTGGTACCGCGATTCAATACATGTTTAATGGGGTTGCGTTTTTTGATTCGTTCCTACTAGGAGCAGCAGAAGGCGTTGGTGGGATGTTTGTTTCACTCATCAAATTACTTGTTGTTCCTCTCGTTTATGTCTCTATTGTTTGCGGTATCGTTGAACTAAAAGACATTGCTTCATTTGGTCGTCTTGGTGGGAAAACTTTTGCTCTTTACCTTATTAACACCATCATCGCGATAGCCGCAGCATTAACTGTCGGTATGATCTTTGCCCCTGGTGCTGATGCGAACTTAGCGGGAACCGTTGTCGCAGGCTCTGTGGAACTGAAAGCAACGGAAACACCGGACATCTTCTCACTCATTACGAATATCGTTCCTAGTAACCCTGTAGAGGCTTTTGCTAGCGGTAATATGCTACAAATCATCTTTATGGCAATTTTAACGGGGCTTGCCATTCAAGCGCTTGATCATCGTGGCGGTCCTGCGATTAAAACGTTTAAAGTTGCCAATGAAATCATGATGAAGCTAATTAGCCTAGTAATGAGCCTAGCTCCTTATGGTGTGTTTGCTCTGATGATTCAATTAGGTGCGACGCTAGATGCAAATACCTTAATGTCAGTTGCAGGTTACGTGGCTCTTGTTATTTCGATGCTTGTTTTCTGGATTTTTGTTTTTTATCCAATCATGGTTGGTTTATCAACTGGGATTTCACCTAAAACATTTTTACGTGCAGTACGTGAGCAAATTTTATTCTCACTTTCAACAGCAAGTTCAAATGCGACCATCCCTGTAACGATGCGAACATTAACTGAAAAGTTAAACGTATCTAAATCTGTGGCCGGTTTTGGTGTTCCATTAGGCGCAACCATGAACATGTCTGGTGTCTCTATTTATATTGCCCTTGCCGCTATCTTTGTTGCTAATGCTTTTGGTCAACCTATCGGCTCTGCAGATCTATTTACATTAGGCTTCACTATTCTATTACTTTCCATTGGTGCTGGTGGTGTTCCGGGTGGTGGTGTTGTCATGGTCGGCGTTATTTTACACCAACTTGGCCTTCCGCCTGAAGGTCTTGCTATTGTGGCCGCGGTTGACC
This sequence comes from Aliivibrio sp. SR45-2, assembly GCF_963890165.1. Classification (NCBI taxonomy): domain Bacteria; kingdom Pseudomonadati; phylum Pseudomonadota; class Gammaproteobacteria; order Vibrionales; family Vibrionaceae; genus Aliivibrio; species Aliivibrio sp. SR45-2. The sequence continues at coordinate 79,492 of NZ_CAWPRC010000033.1, forward strand.
GTATTAACGATATGTTCTGTACTTCGTCTAATGTTGTTGGTGATACCGCAGTAAATACCATTGTTGCCAAATCAGAAGGTGAAATAGGTAAAGCAGAATCAACCACTGATGAAGTATTTACTGAAAAAGTAAACGGCTAGTTCTATATTTAGTATAAATATCAATAAAAAGAGAGAGCTAGTTATGCTCTCTCTTTATATTCAGACATAAAGCATTTATAATGTGACTACATTTTTTTTACATCTTTTGAGCTATGAAGCCTTATTTTCTGACCACTTTACTTTTTCTTTTCCTATCATCTTTTAAAAGTAACGCTGAATCCCTTTCTCTTTACTCTATGAATACAGGTTCATTCCTTTATCACCTCGTTCCTTACGATCCTGATTCACATCAATACTTTGGTAATCAATACTTTTCTGTCGAACGTAAGTTTTCTGAAGATTCAGATTACAGCTTTATGGTGGGCACCTTTCTAAATAGCCAAGCCAATCGCTGTATGCTAATCGGCGTCAGAAAAGACTGGTATCGTGTTAACGACAAATTAGTCATCAAAGGAATGTATTCATACGCTGGAGAGTTCTTCGTTGATGCTTTTGAAAATTGTGGTGACGGAGGGATCTATGAAACCGCAAAAGAAAAAGTAGGGATAGCTTTCGCCCCTTATATTTACCATGCCGCACAATACAATCTAACCGATTATTTTGGTGTTGAAGCTGGTTTTATTCTGCCGGGTATCATTGTGATGAGTATGCAGTGGAGTTTCTAATGTAGAAACGAAACTAAAATAACGCGCATAAAAAAACCACGATTCAGTAAATGAAATCGTGGTTTTTTATTATGGTGAGAAGAAAAAACGCTTATTCGCTTTCGTTTTCTTCATCTTCTTCTGTTACTTCACCACGTAAATCAAATTGAACGCCTTGTAGGAAGTTACGTAAAACTTGATCTTTACAAATACGGTAGTGTTTATGATCGGCTTTACGGAAGAATGCACTCAATTCATGCTTACTTAGACGGAAGTTAACTAACTTCATTAAGTCTAATACTTCATCCGCTTTTAAATTCAAAGCAATCTGTAATTTTTTAAGAATAATGTTGTTCGTTAGTTTTTGCTCTGGCTTTGGTTGCTCGCCTTCACGCTTACCACGTCGATCATTGATGAAACCATTTAGAAACGTTGCTAATTGAACATCTTGACAGCTTTTGTAATCTTTATCTTCGTCTGATTTTAACCAGTTACATACTTCTTCACGAGTTACTTTAAGATCTGCTGCACCAAATAGGGCGATCATTTTTGTATCGTCGAAATCAAAAGTATAGCGAATGCGTCGTAGAACGTCGTTATTAGTCAAGGTAAATCCTAAATGTCTTAATATAAATTAGAGGCAGACTATAACTCGTAATGTAGATAGGTAAAAGATTTATGTCGTTTCTGGATATAAAAAACCCGAGAATAATCTCGGGTTTCATCACAATCGCATAAACGTTAACAGTATTATAACTGACGCAGTGCGTTAATACGTTTTTCTAGTGGTGGATGGCTCATTAATAGCTCAGTCAGTGACTTTTTACCATTAATACCAAATGCCATCATAGAGCCTTCAAGTTGAGATTCTTGTCCCATTCGTAGGCGCTCAAGAGCCGCTATCATTTTATCTTTACCGACTAAATTAGCAGCACCTGCATCCGCATAAAACTCACGATGACGGCTGAACCACATCGTTAAGAAACTGGCTAAGAAACCAAACGCAATTTCTAATACCGTTGAGACAATAAAGTAAGTCATAAAGCTACCGCCTTCGCCCTCACCTTCTTCATCATTAGAAGTAAACCCACTCACTGCATTCGCGATCATACGAGATAAGAAGATAACGAAGGTATTCACGACACCTTGCATTAATGTCATCGTAATCATATCACCGTTAGCAATGTGGCTCACTTCATGCGCTAAAACAGCCTCTGCCTCATCACGAGTCATGTTATGTAATAAACCAGTAGATACAGCGACTAGAGAGTCATCACGTTTTGCACCCGTTGCAAACGCATTCATATCTGGTGAATCGTAAATCGCTACAGTCGGCATACCAATGCCCACTTGTTGTGCTTGGCGAGAAACGGTTTCCATTAACCAATGTTCAGTTTCATTACGTGGTTGTTCAATAACTTCACCACCCACTGAACGTAATGCCATTTTTTTGGACATTAATAAAGAAACTAATGAACCACCAAAACCAAATAATACGGCCATAACCAGTAAGCCAGATAGGCTACCTTGCTGAATCCCCGTGACTGCATAAACAATATTCAATACAATACTGAATACGATCATTACCGCTAAGTTTGTTGCTAAAAACAGCGCAATACGCTTCATTTATTCTTTCTCCGATTAATAATTTAATTCTACTCATTGATTTTGTTTTTTTGAGCAGACACCAAACGCATCTAGCACGTTTAATAGGTATATGCATAAGATAGTGTCATTTCCCACAAATACAAGGGTTTGACGCACTTTGATACACTTTCTTTTATCTATTCACCTTTCTATTCTCTTTCCGTTTCTCTTCACTCAAATAACCGAGAATAAAATCACTTTAGACTTTGGTCGTATTGTCAAAGCAAGTAATTCAACTTACTTTGTGATCAAGAAAAATCATGAGTAATAACATCAAGGATTGAACATGGCAGAACAACAAACTTACCTAATGGCAATTGATATGCTTTGCTGTCACCTAGGATTATCTAAAGAAGAAGCGAAAGCACAACTAGGTATTGAATCCACGAATGATATTGAAAGTAAGATAGCTGACACTCAAGAGGCATTATTGAGCCTATATCAATAACTAAAGCATCACATACAAAAAAGGCAGCTTACTAATTATTAGCAAGCTGCCTTTTACTATTCTATAAACGGTTATTTATAAGCTAACACTTATGCAGTAACCGTTGCTGCTTCTTTCGCTTTCATTTCACCAACAGGCAATACAGTACGACCGTACTCACCGTTAATGACTTGAGCCATAGAGAAGTACATTGCACTGAAACCACAGAATAGACCTACATAACCAGCCATGTGGCCAATTACTACGCTACCTGTGAAATCGCGAGCTGAAAGCAATGCGAACAAAATAGTTAAGCTACCAAATACCACTTGCTTAGCACGTGGGTAATTAAATGAACCCAAGAACAAGAAGAATGTTAGAACACCCCACATTGCAAGATACCAACCCATGAAAGCAGGTGATGTTGCTTGGCCTAGGCCCATTTCAGGCATAAGAATTAGACCAACTAACGATAACCAGAAGAAACCGTAAGAAGTAAATGCAGTCGTACCAAACGTGTTACCTTTTTTATACTCCATGATGCCTGCAATTACTTGCGCGATGCCACCGTAAAAAAGACCCATTGATAAGATCGCAGTATTTAAAGGAAAGAAACCAGCGTTATGCAGGTTTAATAACACAGTTGTCATACCAAAAGCCATTAAGCCTAATGGTGCTGGATTCGCAAGTTTATTTGACATGCTGGAGCCTCAAAAAAAAGTGTAATGATTAAAAAAGTATTTAGCGTGCGCATTCTATTTACGAGTGACCAACATCACAACTACCAATTATGGAATCTTATATTCCACTTATGCGATTATCATAAGTAAACCCTCTTTTTACGACTCCGTAACAATAAAATAAATTTCTCCCTCTTCTATTTAGACTCTCTGCACATTTCCGATTACACTAACTATCCTGCTTTATATATAGAGACCCATCATGGAATTGGTGTTTTCCCTTTTACAGCAATTAAGCGTTTATCTTGTTCTTGCTTACCTATTAAGTAAAACACCTTTATTTCTTCCTATTACGACGATTTCTGGTCGTTGGAGTCACCGCTTCCTTTGTTACATCATTTTTTCTGGCTTCTGCATTTTAGGCACGTATTTTGGACTCGCTATTCAAGATGCCATCGCAAACACCCGTGCGATTGGTGCCGTTATGGGCGGTGTATTAGGTGGGCCTTTAGTTGGTTTTTTAGTTGGACTCACAGGAGGATTACATCGCTATTCTATGGGTGGATTTACCGATTTAGCCTGTGCAATATCAACGACGGCAGAAGGACTATTAGGTGGTTTGTTTCATTTATACTTTCTGAGAAAGAATCAAATAGACCAGTTGTTTAGACCAAGAACGGTCTTAATGATCGCCTTTATCGCTGAATTACTTCAAATGGCGATCATTCTCATCGTTGCTAAGCCATTTGACCAAGCTTATGTACTCGTTTCATCTATCGTTTTACCGATGATTGTTGCTAACTCTATTGGTGCAGCCATGTTCATGAGTATTATCCAAGATAGAAAAGCAATTTACGAAAAATATTCTGCCGCTTTCTCTAATAAAGCACTGAATATTGCACAACGTTCAGTGGGTATTTTAAGCCAAGGCTTTAACCAAGAAAACAGCGAACAAATTGCTAAAATAATTTATGAAGAAACAGGGGTTGGTGCTGTTTCGATTACCGATAAAGAAAAAATATTGGCTTTTATTGGTATCGGTGATGATCACCATTTACCGGGAACCCCTATTGCCTCGGATTACACACGAAAAGCAATTATACAAAGCAAAGTGATGTACATTGATGGGGATGAGCATCCTTACCAATGCTCAATTAATGACAAATGCAAGTTAGGTTCAGCCTTAGTTATCCCACTCATTGGTGTAAATAATGAGGTAATTGGAACCATTAAACTGTATGAACCGAAACGTAAATTATTTTCCTATATCAACCTTACGCTGGGAGAAGGTATTGCTAAACTGCTCTCAAACCAAATTCTTGCGGGGCGATATTTACAACAACAGACTTTATTAACTCAAGCTGAATTACGGTTATTGCAAGCTCAAGTGAACCCCCACTTCCTATTTAATGCATTAAATACCATCAGTGCTGTTATTCGTCGCGACCCAAACAGAGCAAGAGAACTTATTCAGCATTTATCTCAATTTTTCCGCCGAAATTTAAAACAGAACTTTGAGCAAGTCACCTTAAAAGAAGAGTTACATCACGTACAATCTTATCTAGAGATTGAGCTCGCCCGTTTTGCTGACCGATTAACCGTAAATATGGACATTGATGAACGTTTATATTCATTAAAGCTGCCCACTTTTACGTTGCAGCCGCTAGTTGAAAATGCCATCAAGCATGGGACGTCAAATATGTTTGAAGAGGGAGAAATTACAATTAAAGCCTATCTTTCTCATCACCAAGTCATTTTAGAAGTTATCGATAATGCCGGGTTATACATAGAACAAGAAAACAGCGATGGATTAGGAACGAACATTGTTGATAAACGTTTAAAAAATCAATTTGGTGATGCCTTTGGGTTAACAATGTCTTGCATTGAAAACCAACAAACCAAAGCCACTATTCATTTGCCAGTAGAGACTATTACTCATGCTTAAAGCCATTGTGATTGACGACGAATTGTTTGCTCGTGAAGAGTTAATTGAACAACTGAATGAAATTGGTCACATTGAGATCATAGCGGAGTGCGGTAATGCCATTGATGGCTTAAAGCAAATTAACCAACGTAAACCTGACGTTGTATTTTTGGATATTCAGATGCCTAAGATCACAGGAATGGATCTTATTAGTATGCTTGATCCTGATACGATGCCTAATATTGTCTTTGTTACCGCTTATGATGAATTTGCAGTAAAAGCCTTTGAGGACAATGCCTTTGATTATCTCTTAAAACCCATCGACCCATGCCGTCTTAAAAAAACAGTCAAACGTTTATTAGCCGCAGAGACAAAACAAGATCTATCCCCTATCGCTCAAACAGAGATTGAATTGATCCCCTGCTCTGGTCATAACCGCATTCTTCTTTTGCCCTCTCATGATATTGAAGTGGCTAGCATTCAAGCATCTGGGGTTGAGTTGCTGACAAAAACAGAAAAAGCATGCACTCAACTGACTCTAAAAGTCCTTGAAGAAAAAACGCCATTGATCCGCTGTCACCGCCAGTTTTTAATTAATCCCCATTTCATTAGAGAGATTAAATTGCATGACAATGGCACAAGTGACATTGTAACGCAAAGTGGTCACGTGGCCCAAGTAAGTCGTCGGCATCTTAAAGAAATTAAAGAACGTCTTGGCATACAATGCTAAATTTATTTTTTATAACGTCATCGTTACACGAACAAAAACCACTTAACATTAAATAACACCACTGAACCTCTTATCTTAACCACTCACCTTTTTTGGACGTGAACTCTTTACGCCCATCAGTATGATAACCAACATATTAATTTACCTATTATTACATTAGATAACTTTTACAAGGAATGAATTATGGTTTGGTTTCTAACTTGCGTTGCTGCACTGATTGGTGGCTACTTTATTTACGGCGCATTTATTGAAAAAATCTTCGGCATTAAAGAAGACCGAAAAACCCCCGCTTACACAAAAACAGACGGCGTTGATTTTGTACCAATGTCGACACCACGAGTCTATCTGGTTCAACTTCTAAACATTGCAGGTGTCGGTCCAATTTTTGGCCCAATCATGGGTGCCCTTTACGGCCCTGCAGCTATGTTATGGATTGTACTTGGCTGTATTTTTGCCGGTGCAGTACACGATTATTTCTCAGGTATGTTATCTATTCGTAATGGTGGGGCTTCAGTACCAACGATTACCGGAAAATACTTAGGCAATGGCGCAAAACACTTTATGAATGTGTTCGCGATTGTTCTACTTCTTCTTGTTGGTGTTGTCTTTGTATCGGCTCCAGCAAGTATGCTAACAAACCTAATGAATGACCAATTTGATTTAGGTGTCACGATGACATCAATGGTTGTTATCATTTTTGGTTACTATATCTTGGCGACGATCGTGCCGGTAGATAAAATCATCGGTCGCTTCTATCCATTATTTGGCGCTCTATTGATTTTCATGTCTGTTGGTCTAATTTCAGCCATTGCATTATCAAGTGATCACTCAGTTCTTGGTAGCTACGAACCGAGCCAAATGTTCACAAACATGAATCCAAATGATTTACCGCTATGGCCTGCTCTATTCATCACGATTGCTTGTGGTGCAATCTCAGGTTTCCACGCAACGCAATCACCATTAATGGCGCGCTGTATGGAAAATGAAAAAAATGGCCGTTTTGTGTTTTACGGTGCAATGATTGGTGAAGGTATTATCGCGCTTATCTGGTGTGCCATTGCTCTGTCTTTCTTTGATAGCATGGAAACACTTCAAGCGGCTGTCGCAAATGGTGGCCCTGGAAACGTCGTTTATGCCTCTTCATTTGGTCTTTTGGGTACTTTTGGTGGCATCCTCGCTTTCTTAGGCGTTGTTATCCTACCAATCACATCGGGTGACACAGCATTCCGCTCAAGCCGTTTAATCCTTGCTGAATACTTCAACATGGAACAAAAAACACTTCGTAACCGTCTATTAATGGCGCTTCCACTGTTTGTTCTTGGTGCAGTATTAACACAAGTTGACTTCGGTATTATCTGGCGCTACTTCGGTTTTGCTAACCAAACCACCGCAGTAATGATGTTATGGACAGCCTCAGCTTACCTACTTCGTCACAATAAACTGCATTGGGTAAGTACCGTCCCTGCTATCTTTATGACAAGTGTTTGTATTACGTTTATTTTAAGTAATCATCAACTTGGCTTTGGTTTACCAATGACGCTATCAACCATTACTGGTGTTGTGTCTTCGTTTGTTATTGCAGGCTTGGTGATTGTAAAATCAAAAGGAAAAGGCGAAATTGATTCTGAAGACGAGAGTTTACAGTCTTAATCAATAAATAAAGCGAGTGTTATAATCGCTTTATTTCGTACATAAAAAACCGAATCACATTCATGATTCGGTTTTTTATTGGGTGTAATATCTCCAAAAAATGGAAACAAATAAAAACGGCAGTGATACTGCTATCACTGCCGTTTTATCAAAGATAATTAGATTAACTTAATTTATTTCTTTGCCGCGATGCTCGCGTAATCACCTAATAATTTAGACAAAATAGGCAACCAATTCAATGCATCTGTTGGCGGTTTCATCAAAATGGTTTCGACCAATTCACAGTGCTGCTCAAGAGTGACGGCTTCTTCTAAATTAAACAACATCGCATAAGCATGCCATAAAATAAGACGCATCATACGTAAACTATTCTGTTGTGAATTATCCGACTCAGAGAACGCGTGAGTCACCTCACCAAGAGCCACAGCAGCAAGACGAAGCATGGCATCAAGTTGAGCCGTTTGCATTCTGTCTTCATTCACTGTTTCTTCTTGATCAAAGGTAAAAATCTCTTTCATCGTTTCTTCTGGAACCATACGACTAACAACGCGATGACTGAATTCTTCTAAGTCATGTCGTGGCATCGTCACTAGGCATTCAAAAGTATAATCACGTTCCATTTTATAACCTTACTTTTTTAGCTTAGTAATGCCAGCTTTCTTCTGGATTGCATTTTTTAGACGCATACGACGTTCAGCAGATGACTGATCTTGGTTCGCATTAGTCGCATTATTTGTACGACCTTTACGATCTTTAAATCCTGCTTTCGTATTCACTTTTTCAATGTAAGATTCACGGCTTTTTGGTTCATAGCCAGGTTGCTCAACACGGTGAATTCGTTGTTGGATAAGTGTTTCCACTTGAACAACCGTTAACTCTTCTTCACGGCTAACAAAAGAAATCGCATGACCTTTTTTACCAGCACGGCCTGTACGACCAATACGGTGAACGTAATCTTCAGCCAAGAAAGGCATATCGTAATTAATTACGTGTGGTAAGTCAGCAATATCAAGACCACGAGCAGCAACATCCGTTGCAACCATGACACGAGCTTTACCTTCTTTAAACTCTTCTAGAGCACGACGACGAGCACTTTGTGCTTTATCACCATGACAAATCACCGCTTTAATACCATCAAGCTTAAGCTCTTTAACGATATTGTTTGCGGTTTCTTTATAGTTAACAAAAACCAATACTTGTTGCCAGTTTTTACGACCAATTAATTCTGATAGTAATTCAGTTTTACGTTCTTCATCTACCGGATAAACAACGTGTGATATTGTTGTTGCCGTCATGTTTTCACGGTCAACTGAAATACGTTTTGGTTTACGTAAAATATCACTCGCTAACTTATTCATTTGCGCTGAAGACGTCGCAGAGAACAACATAATTTGCGGCGCTGAATTAACTTCCATCATGATATTACGGATTGCGTTAACAAAGCCCATGTCTAACATACGGTCAGCTTCATCGAATACTAAAAATTCAAGGTTAGCGATTGATACATTGCCTTCTTCTATATGTTCTTGAAGACGACCAGGTGTCGCTACTAAGATATCAACACCAGGATCAAGCGCTCGTTCTTGAGAAGACATCTTTTTGCCACCAAATACAGCCGTCACTTTTAATGACGTGTATTTCGTGTAGCTAATAATATTTACTGCAATTTGCTCTGCAAGCTCACGAGTTGGAGCCAGAATTAACGCACGAGCTGAACGACGAGTCGCCGATTTTTTGGTATCTAATAATCGTTGAATTACAGGCAATGCAAACGCAGCAGTTTTACCTGTACCCGTTTGTGCATTAGCCAGAATATCATGACCTTTACGCGCCAAAGGAATAGCTTTCTGCTGAATTGGGGTTAATTTTTGATAACCACATTCAGTTAATGCTTTTACGACTTCAGGTGCAAGACCTTGAGATGAAAATGACATAAAGTGGATTCCTTAAGCGAACAGTCTATCTATTCAGTGATATATAATTTAGCCGCGCATTATAGATGATTTATGGTGAGTTAGCGCACATTTTTTGTTACTCAATCATAAAAAAAGGCAGAAATACCAAAGTACTTCTGCCTTTTTACTCATTTATTTTTAAAACGACCGAATTAGTGAAGTTTTAGGTTTGGACGTAATACTCGATTAATACGACCAACAAGCACGATCAGTGCTGTTTTAAAGACACCATGTAAGGCAACTTGGTGCATGCGATAAAGTGAAATATACACAATACGAGCAATACGACCTTCAATCATCATTGAGCCTTTAGTTAGGTTACCCATTAAGCTACCAACCGTTGAGAAGTTGCTTAATGACACTAAAGAACCATGATCTTTATAAACGTATGGTTTCATTTCACGATCAGTCATCTTAGCGATGATATTCTTAAACGCATGGCTTGCCATTTGATGAGCAGATTGAGCACGAGGTGGAACAAAACTACCGTCCGCTTGTTGGCATGATGCCAAGTCACCAATAACAAAAATACAATCATCACGTGTTGTTTGTAATGTTGGTTTAACAACAAGTTGATTGATTCGATTCGTTTCAAGACCTGCGATGTCTTTCATGAAATCAGGCGCTTTAATACCCGCAGCCCATACCATGATTTGTGCAGGAATAACGTCACCATCTTTAGTATGTAAACCTTCTGAATCGGCTTTTGTTACCATCGTTGCCGTACGTACATTCACACCAAGTTTCGTTAATTCACTGTGTGCAGAAGCCGAAATACGAGGAGGAAGAGCAGGAAGAATACGTTCACCCGCTTCCACTAGGCTTACATTCAATTTACTTGAATCTAAATCACCAAATCCGTAAGAACGAAGTTCTTTAACCGCATTATGCAATTCAGCAGAAAGCTCAACACCTGTCGCACCCGCGCCAACGATCGCAATATCTACCGTTTTTTGTGTTGGATGCGAATGTAACTTCAAGAATTGATTATTCATTTCAGTACGGAAACGATTCGCTTGTTCAGGACTGTCTAAGAAAATACAATTATCGCGAACGCCCGGTGTATTAAAATCATTTGATGTTGAACCAATAGCAAGGATCAAGAAATCATAATCAATATGACGAACAGGAACAATAACTTCACCATGCTCATCTTTAATGACAGCTAACTTGATTTGTTTTTTCTCACGGTCAATATCGCACAAGCTGCCCATTTGAAAATCAAATGAATGGTTTTTAGCATGTGCACGGTAACTGATTGCATCAACACCTTCATCCAAAGACCCTGTAGCTACTTCATGCAGTAATGGTTTCCATAAATGGCTCGTTTTACGATCAACCAACGTCACTTCAGCACGGCCTTTGCGACCCAGTGTACGACCAAACTTAGTAGCAAGCTCTAAACCACCAGCTCCACCACCAACAATAACAATCTTAGTCATTGCAATCTTCCTCTAAAAAATAAAAAAGTGTATTAACCCGAATACTCAGATTAAAAAATTGATGCTCTCAACATGTTTTATTACATATAGTAAAAGAGAGTCTTGAGGAAACGGCGTTCACGTCACACTAACTTAGAGCAATTTATGCTTCTTATCGTTCTATTTTTTCATTATATCTTTCTATTTCTGATGTTATCAAGCAGATATAGATGTTATGGAGAAGATTTTTTTTGAGGTGTAAAATAAATGACTAAATTGAAAGTTTTTGTAACAGAAATGAGTTTCTTTGGTTTAGATCAAAAAACCCCACGAAATAGTGAGGTTTTGATTATGTTACTAAAATAAGTTTTTGTCTTTAAATCAATGTTTCTTCGTCTTTAAATACTTTCATCGCTTGGAGATGTTGTGAGATTTTTTTAAATTTATGCCCCTCACTTTCATCCCAAATCACTTGGTAGTAAGGTTCAAGTTCTGCCGCCGTTTCAGCATTATCTCTGATTTCATCACTTCTTGATAAAATACATAAGCAATGCTCTTTATTCTTTTGACGGAACTTCTCAATGCACTTAGTTGCAATATCAGCGTATTCTTCAGGTCGATCAATTCGCCCTTCCATGTTCACTTCAGGATGCAAATTAGGATTAAACATCACTTGGCGAATACCACATAAGAAACCAATACGCTCCGCCCAGAACCCACCGAGGCCGACACCGCAAATAATTGGGTTTGGATCACCCGCTTGCTCTATCACTTTAGACACTTCTTTTAATAAGTGCTGCATATCATGTTTAGGATGCAGAGTGCTGTAATTAATAAAACGTACATCTTCATCAATGAATTGAAGCTGCATCACTTTTTCATGATTACCTGGGCTGGTTGAGTCGAAGCCGTGAAGATAAATAATCATGTATTCCCCCTGTTTCTTGAATAAGAACTTTCCATATAGTAAATTTAATCTACCATGAAAAATAAGGTTTTAAAGCCCTTAGCTTGAGCAATAATGAGAACAGTGATCTACCTTAGATTATTACTTATTTATTTCTGAATTAAAGGTAATAATTTTTTTAGCTTGTTCATTTCTCGCTCAGCCAACTCTTGATAACAGTGATCTTTAAGTAATTGATGGCCTAGCGTGAACCATAGCGCCCCCATAAAGCACACCCAAGGTGTCCAATAGGCCACCGCTTTTTGCCAAGGTTCGATGTCAACGTTACGCTGCTGACAATAATCAGAAATAACCTCATCAGCATCAAACTGATTAGCAATAATCATCGTTGTTAAATCTTGACTCGGATCACCGATAGAAGCGTACTCCCAATCAATTAAACCATAGCCTTCTTCCTTTACAATTATATTATAAGCCCCAATATCATAATGACATAAACAGGTAGTGAACAAAGCCTGTTCTTCTTTTGTAGAAAAATAGTCAACGTAAGTTTGCATTTCTCTTGTTTGATTTTCTGTTTTTAACGCTGACCAGTAATCCAAAATGCGTGATTTCAAACTCATCACATCATTTTTAAGCTCATCAGTGAACCTATCTATTGTCAGTTGGTGGACGGAGACTAATAGTTCGATCGCAACACCTTGAGCTTTATCAAGAGCAATCACTTCCCCATCAAACCATTCAACTAACAAACCATGTTCATTTGAGTCATGTACTCTTGGGGTTGAAGGGACTGCATGTAACGCTGTTAAAATGTCACGTTCTTTATCTCGATCAGCACCAAGTAACTTCGCTTGCTCTGAAACAGGACGCCAAACAAAAGTCCCCTCTTTCGCTTCTACTTTTAAACAGGCATTAGTTAATCCCCCCGTAAGTGGCTCAACATGAATAAGATCTAATTTTAGCGTATTTAAACTCATAGGTATCCTAGACTCTTTAAAATGGAAACATGGTTTTATTGTTTGAATTTAGAAGTTCAAATAATGCTTTTAAACCCTTTTTAAATTTCTCATCTGAATTAATTGACATTAAAGATAAACGAACATGGTTCAAGTGCGTATCTGTAGCATTAAAATAGCTACCACTACTTACAATTAATCCTCGATTTTTTGCCTCTAAAACAAATTGATCTTGTTGCCAATGCGCCATAAGCGGTAACCAAACATGATAACCATCTGTTTTTAAGTAACTATTGCCAAAAACCTCATATACCATCTCTTGTCGGCGTAAAGCTATCTCACGTTGATAGTTTGCTAGTTGATAAGCGACTCCTGTTTCAATCATGTCACTCGCAGCAATGTAATTAATTGGAGAAGATAGCCAAATACTGGCTCGAATTTGAGCACCAACATTTGAAATATATATATCAGGAACCTTAACAAAACCACATCGAATTGCAGGGCTTATTGCTTTAGATAAACTTGTAATATGAAAGCCTTGTTCCGGTAACCAATTACAAATAGCAGGAATAACTTTTTCATTCAAAAAACCATAAATATCATCTTCAATTAGATAAATATTATTCTTAATAATGACGTCTGCAATTTCTTTACGACGAGCTGTGGGCATCGTTATACCAGTTGGATTTTGAAAGCTAGGAATAACGATGACTAATTTAGGTTTATGCTGTTTAATAACTCTAGTTAAATCTGTTGGGGACATCCCTTTGTCATCAAGCGCTACACCCACGATTTGCCTACCAAGCAAACTCGCAATAGCAATAATTCCGGGATAAACCAACGCTTCAATAGCAATGGTATCACCGGGCTTAGTCAATACCTCAATCAATAAAGAAAGAGCATGTTGTGCGCCATTTGTCAGTAAAGTGTTATTGGCATTACCACCAACTAAACCATATTCTTTCGCCCAATTCACACCTGCTAAACGGTGAGTTTCATGCCCTGAGTGCTCCGTATATCCAATGAGATCTGAGGTTAATTGACTAGCTGCTTTCTCTAATGCTTCTTTTAACGGTTGAACATTATGGCTCAAGCAAGGTTGTAATATTGAAAAATTATAGTCTCCGTTGTCTTCAGAAGATTGAATCACTTGATCTAAACATGACTCACCACATACAAAGGTTCCTCTGCCTACAAATGGCTCAACTCTCTTTTTATCAGCAAGCAATTTATAAGCTTTCGCGATAGTAGCAGGTGTTGTCGATAACTCATTAGCTAGCTCTCTATGAGGAGGAAGTTTAAAGTTTGGGGGATATATACCGTCAATAATTCGTGACTCAATAGTCTCCGCTATTTGCTTAAATTTATTTTCACTCATCTACTCACCGGCACTAAATCCAAATATGACAACATTATGACCTAGTTTATTACTAGCAGATTATGAATGAAATACTTTAATACAATTTAATTGACATATGTCACTAGGTTGTTTTATAGTCAAACCTCAGTTGGTAATTAACATATAGGACATACGGAAAGTGTTCAATTTAAAAAAAGAAAGCAGCCAAGAGCTGCTAAAAATAATAGAAATTCATATTCCTTACGATTCAGCAAGGAAATTAAGCAGCGCATTTTCTCACTTGAGATTAGGAGATGACAAATCATGGCTAAGAACTAGTCACTGGTTCGGAACTACAATAAAGCATTGTTTAACAAAAGAACTTAATTATACAATTTCTAATTTCAAAGAAAATAAAGATCAACAGGCATTAATTATTAGAGGCTTACCTATTGATCAAAACCTTTGTAAAACACCATATAATGGCTATGTTTCACCAAGTAAATTACCCATCATCAGCGCCATTAACATTGGCATATATCAATTAGCTAAAATTGAACCAACTTCATATCAAAGTGAAAACGATGGACTGCTATTTAGACATGTCGTTCCATCACTAAAAGGGCGAAATGATAAATCCTCACACGGTTCAAAACATACTTTTGGTCATCATGTCGATAATCCTGATCTTCCCCTTACTAATGAAAAAATAACAGATAAAAGTGGCTGTCCAGAGTTCCTATCTCTAATGTCACTACGCTCAGATCTAAAAGTTAATCTAATTTCATACTCGTTGATGACGTACTTAATCAATTAAGTAGCGGAGTTATTGAACAGTTGAGTAAACCTCACTTTGAAATTTCAAGACCGGATTCATTTAAACAATCTGTTAAAACGATTCTCCCACTTATCAGCTTTGATAATGATGGATTGGCCTACTGCCGTTACGACAAAGAAAATACAACACCACTCACAACAGAAGCTGCAGCCGCTCTTGTTATGTGGGAAGCACAACTCAAAAATACAGAGTTAAATAATGCCATTACTTATCAACCTGGCGATTTCTTAATCATAAAAAATCAACGCTTAATGCACAGCAGAGAAGGATTTTCACCACGAGATGACGGAACAGATCGCTGGTTAATTCGCTTATTCGGCATGAGCTCATTAGAACGAATTATCCCTATTAATGAAGAAAATAAACATATTGCACAAGACTAGGAGCATAGAATGGAAGCACAAAAAGTAGCATTTATTGGATTAGGTGTAATGGGATACCCAATGGCTGGGCACTTACAACACTCGGGACTAGAGACAACTGTTTATAACCGTTCTTTAGATAAAGCCCTTCAATGGTGTACTGAATACAAAGGTTTTTTAGCCTCAAGCCCTGCTGAAGCAGCTAAGAACTGTGACATTGTATTTATTTGCGTAGGAAATGACGATGATGTCCGAAGCGTTGTTTATGGGCCAGAAGGCGTACTGGAAGGAATGAAAGAAAATGCCATTCTTGTTGATCATACAACAGTTTCAGCTGACTTAGCGATAGAGCTTGCGCAACAGTGCAAACAAAAAAAGATCAACTTTATTGATGCTCCTGTTTCTGGGGGGCAAGCTGGTGCAGAAAATGGAACTCTTACGAGTTCATTTCCCATTAATTCGTCGTGGTTGTTTAATCGCTGGCTTATTGGTCTTTATTGAAACCATGAAAGAGTTGAATGCTGCACTATTGCTGCGCCCATTTAACTTTGAGACTTTGGCAAC
>NZ_CAWPRC010000034.1:0-2295 GCF_963890165.1 Aliivibrio sp. SR45-2
CAAGTTCTAATTCATTTTCACTATTGTTCATTATTATTATCCCTAACAACCAAGACTTGATTCATACTCTTTTCCCTTATAGTCTTATCATTTAATGTTCTAATAATTAGATCTCCTTCACGATTTCCTTGAGCTAAATAATACCTTTTATTATCAATGTCAGAATTTAACCACTGAAATGGCATTTTCAATTCGATTTCCACATCATCCTTTACCGTACCTCCAACTGTGACTACATAACGAAGTGAATTATTAACGGTTCGAACCCACTGACCCCCTTGTTCATCAACTAAAATTGGCTTCAGTTTTTCTGGTTGTTTGAAACCATATTGAAACGTTGGAGTATAAGGAATACGTTTTATTTTTAATCCTATTTGTTTATTTTTAGTGAACGATGGAAGATCTACAATTAATTGCCATTGCATACTTCCAGGGTCTTGTGAATGAGTTGGTTTTCTTCCTATAATTTTTTTTAAGCTTAATTGTGGCTTATGTAATATAGATTCTAATCTACTTATTGCCTCTATGTTTCCCCACTGTAGATCGCCTTTTCCCCAGCACGACTCATAAAGCCAATTTTGTAATTCTGTTCGTGTAAATATATTTATAATCATTATAGCTATTAAATATAATACACCAGACACCATAAGTGTTGATAACATCCATGGGGCTAATATTGAACTGATGCCACTAATACCAAGTCGACTTAATAGTGCTAAAGAACCTTGGGCTAAAAAAACGGTAAGTTGCCCAGTCAGAGCACCAAACTTCAACCAATACCCAAAACGCTCATCGACTCTTTTATTTTCATCTTTTATTTGATCAAAACTTTCCCATGCTTCTAAACCTGTTGCTATCAAACCAAAACTTGCAGTGATCAATGCATGCTTGGCAAATATATTAACAGTACTTTTTTCAATTGACTTATGACCTAAAGAAACATCTTTTAAACTCAATTCAAGTAATCTTTTATTTCCTTTTATTTCACCCCATGCCTTATCTCTAAACAACGCAGATATATTAGCCACCACATAAGCTGACGCATGAGTTACTTCTCTCCACACAGGTTTAAATTGTTCATAAAAGGTATCACCGGCTTGTTCTGCTTTGTAGTTAACATCTTTCGTTACAACAGCTAACTCCCAAATATTTAACGCAGCAAGAACACCTCCCCACTTTCCTAAACCCTTCCAATTTTTCTCTGTTACTTCTTTTGTTTGAGTCCATACAGTATCAACATAGTTATTTACTAACTGCTTTGCTTGCGCATTAACTACTGAGTTCTTTAATGCTAATACCGCTGGCATTTCACTGCTTAGAATTGTCTGAATCCTTTGCTGAATTGCTTGAGTGGATTTCACCTGATGGTTTTTTGATGCTCTGTGTCCAGGAACTGTTTTAGTTGCTTTTTTTAACTCCTCAATATGAACGTTTAATTTATTTAAAAACGTAGCACGCTGAGTTTTATAGCTTTTGTTTACTTCAACAATAGCGCTTTCTGTCATCATGCTTTCTAAGAAAATCAAACGTAAATTACTCACAACATTAATTGATGATGCACCTTTCTTCCATTGACTTGGAAATAGAAGATCCATCGTTGCTCGCCAACTTGTACCGACTTGATTTTTAACTGCTCCTTCTAATGCTGAAAAACTTTTTTGAATAGGAAGAACTAAAGATTGAAACCATGCTTTTTCTTGAATTCTTGCATCACCGGTAAATGACTCCCACTCCGAAAAACGAGACCAAAACGCATCCATATCACCAGCACTAAAAGGATCGATAAGAGGCTTACCGCCTTCATTTATATGATCATTAAGCGCTTCCCAATTATCGAAAGAGAATCCAACCGGTGCTAGAGCCAATAAATTGTTAGGTGAATCAAATGAAAGTAATTCATCTAACTCTTTCATTTGCTCTTCTAGCTCAATAACTTGCTTAACAACGATCAAAAACTGACTAACTAAGTTAAGTAAATAAGCCTGATGGTTTTCATATTGGTTATCTAACCCCAAGATTAATGGGTCAATACCTAACTGTGTAACTGCTGCTATAAAATCAGATAAATATTTATTTATTCGTTCACTTGTGTCTTTTAACTGTGAGTAATGCGATATCACAAACTCATCTAACTCTTCCCAATTAACATCACTCGTATATGCAGTTGTTTCTTTAAATTTCTTAAGTAATTTAGAGTCTGGCTCATAAGAATAGTTATCTTTCAATTCTTGTAACTTCACTTTCGCCTGCGGTGTATATACAGGCTCATAATGAACACTTTCAGCTGCGGGCAAT
>NZ_CAWPRC010000035.1:0-2246 GCF_963890165.1 Aliivibrio sp. SR45-2
ATTGGCTTTTTGCTGTTTAATGGTGCCCTTTGCCTTTAGTTCTGCATTACCACTTTTGTTTTTTGGTGATGAATCTGCATATGGTTTTAGTGTTGGCATGTGGCTTATTTTTATTATCGTAAGTTCTGCTACCTATTTACAATATGGGTTGAGTGATCGTTATGAGTATGTATTTTCAAATAAAGGTTTTTCTTATTCAAAACAATTAGACCAACCTGATTGGGTTAATTCAATGGCTCAAAAAGTCGCTTATGTCGCTTGTGCATTCTGTGTCTTTGCCGTTATTGTTATTGGCCCGATGGCATTAGTTGGTGCTGGGGGCTCATTGTTGCTTGCATTTGGAATGACGAAGAAACAAACCGTGTATGTTGATCATCGTTTTTCTTCAACAGAGCAGTTTCTTTATGCGCAATTTAATCGTAAAAGAAACGTAATAGCACTATATCATCGATTTGATATGTGTGATTACGGTGATACAGCGCATACTATAATTTCAAGAGATCAAACTCGTTCACGAAGTTATGTTTTTTTTAATTCAGATGACGATATGGCCAAAGTACTCGATCTTTTAAAACAAAATACAAATATCAAAATTGAGGAAATTACCGACATTAAAGGTTTTTTTGATTTTGATTATTATCCAAAGTTTGTCTTAGATATAGACGTTATCGGTGAGCAATATTCTGTTGATGAAGCAACAAGTCGCAGAGGTGAACCTGCACCGGTTATGAGTGACAGCTAATTCACTTTTTGTTATTTAATCGTTGAATGCCAGAGTAGGTAACTGCTCTGGCATTTTTGTATTTGAATTTCTTGATTTCTTTCAATCAAAGCTTGGGAAAAGTGATGGAAAGGAGTATAAATAGAGGTAGATAAATCAAAGAGAGAAATGCCATGAAAGTTAAAAAGTTAGAAAACAAAAATCGTCGTATTCGTAAGAAACTTTACTTAGGTGAGTTTGCGATTCTTGGTTTTGAACTAAGCTGTAAGACTGAGTTTAAAGACTTTGATCAGTATGATGTATTCGTCGATGAATTTATTGATTACATCAACAGCATTGATTTATGTTTTTGTGGTGGTGGCCTTGAGTTATTTGAAGGTTTTGTTTGTTCAACTGAGCGTTATGACTCAGCAACGGCTGAACAACAACTATTAGTTGCTAACTGGTTGGACAGTCGTCCTGAAGTTAGTAAAGTTGAGATCAGTGAACTGGTTGATGCAAACTACTTATAAGCCTTTATTTCTGTATTTAGGTTTAATAAAAATCCGCCTTAGATAGGCGGATTTTTTATGTTCTAAATATGGTTATTGCGTTGCTACTTTTTGATACAGACAACAATGGCATTGCCTGACGATGTCTCAAGAGGCGTTATCTTTTCGTAATCATGCTCAAACAAGTGAACCTCAAAGTAGGGTTCTAACAGCGCTTGCAGTTGTTCAAAATCTACGGCAACCATTGGGTGTTTATCATCCCAAATTTCGGTTACACCATCTGTTGTTTTCTCGATCTTCAACAATAAATGCTGCCCATCCCCTTGGCCACTGTAATTCCAACCTGATTGAAACGTAAATTGGCTGCCTTCATGTTCTGCTGGGTGCTTTACAAATGAGCGATTATCAATCTTATTTCTTGCTACCGAGTTAAAGCAGAATACGCCGTCGGTTTTTAATGCGGCATGAACGCTTGCAATACACTCTGCTAACTTTTCAATATTTGCATTGTAATGAATTGAATAAAGAAAACAGGTGATTAAGTCTAAAGGTTCATCAACAGTAAAGTTACTCATATCATGCAAAATAAATTCAGCATCAGGGTTACGCAGTTTTGCAAGATCAAGCATCGGTTGATTAATGTCTAAGCCTTTTGCTTGATAACCATAGTTAATAAAGTGTTTAACGTGTGGTCCTGTCCCACAAGCTAAATCAAGGTAGTTTCTTCCTTGATTACCGAAAATCTGATGAATTCGGCGTACATAATTACTTTGCTCATGATAATCGATGTCTGCACACATTAAATCGTAGTAACCAGACAGATCAGTATATAAAGCGTTAGAGGACATTTGTACTTATCCATAACAATACCAATCTCTTTTAAGTGTTTAATTAACTGCTTATTTTGAGAGGTATAAAAGAAGTGCGTAAGATAAGTAACTTTGTAAGAACTTATCCAGAAGAGGCTCATTGCGAGCGGAAAGTAATTCAAAAAAGGAAATAAGAATACTAAAATCTTATGGTGGGGGTCATTT
>NZ_CAWPRC010000036.1:0-2205 GCF_963890165.1 Aliivibrio sp. SR45-2
AAAAGGCAACAAAGAAGAAAAGGACGCTTACTAAGCCGAAACTACAAAAGCTGCGATTCTATTGATGAACCGTGCAAAAAATTTCGGACTCAGTACGCACAACGCCTGCATAACACGTTTGCTACTATGCAGACCTAGCTGAATTTTAACGCCTTAATCACTGAAACTAAAGGTAAACTGACAACGCCGAATGTAGCAAATCGTGTTGATGCGATTGTTATGTACGTTCTAAATTGATAGATAAATACTATGATCGTAATTAACAGCAAACCCATGACGTTTATACAATTTTGCTAGCTTTACTTCATCGCCATGCATTACACCTAAGATTTCTTTAACGCCAATCTCTCGACAATGATTTATAGCTGTTTTTAATAAAGCTGAGCCATACCCTTTTCCACGATATGATATCGTACGTTTAAAGGGGAAGAACCAGTATGGTTTAAAACGAATCTCGCCTACATTAATATCTTCAATAGTTGCTGATTCATTAGAGATCGAAATATGAATACGACCAACATTCAATCCTTGCGCTCGAACAATATAAGAGAATGATTTTCCTTTTTGCCTAATAAGTTCAATATCCATACTTCCCCAATAGTACATAACGCCTGCATAACACGTTTGCTACGATACAGACTTAGCTGAATTTTACTGCCTTAATCACTGAAACTAAAGACAAACTGACAACGCCGAGTGTAGCAAATCGTGTTGATGCGATTGTTAGCCCTTACTAAAAGCACCTATTTGAGTTGGCATCATAAATGGGTATTCATTATCAAAAGCTAATAAACTTAACAGCTTTATTACATTACACGCTTCATTGAACATCACTTTTGCATTTTCAGAAGTGCAATCTATTTGCCAATTTGCCTTAACTGAAGGAATAGTAGCAGACGAAAATTTTGATTCTGCATTCTCACTTTCGATTATAACTGCTCTTTTAACAAATTCAGAACGGCCATGAGCTAATGTATTTCTCAACGTAAATAAACGCTCAATTAATTTTTGATGTTCATTTTTCATTTCAACGTCTATATATAGCATTTCTGATAATGCTTTAAATTTAACTTTGGGAGAAAACCTAAGCTTATCATCTATTTCATAAAAAGATTTCATTTTATTAATCTTATTAAACGTTTCTTTTTTCCGCCCATTAAGTGTCAATTCAAACTCTTTAATTAACGAATAAAATTGCTCTTTATAACCATAAGCAATTGCTACTCGTTCATGTATATTTGAACTTTTAGGTACTTTATCAATAAGTTCATATAAATCCTTTGGAGGGTGGTCCAAAATTTTATTTGAACGTGTATGCCAATCAAAAATCAATTTACAGCTTAGATTTAAGTAACTTTCAACCATAAATGCCGTGAGAGCAATACCAGTTATTCCTCCACAGGTATCCCCATAACCTTCATATTCAAATGAACGTCTCGCAGATTCATAAAACCAACAATGAGAATATATATCCCCTTCCATAGATCCAACATATGACATACTTAAATTTCCTAATTGAGGGCTAACGCTCACAATAAGGTGTTCCACGTTAAACTAGCCAAACACACCGAACTCCATACCAAAACCGCGGAGTAAAACGCATCACCTTGATTGTTTTGTTACAACCGATATAACTCAATAACTTAGAACTAAAATACAGCGTATAACGTCCAACAACAACTCGCCTTTTCTCTTTTGCGATTAATTCAACGGTACTCAATAATCGCAGGGTGGATTATCACTTAAAGCGACTTAGTAAACGCTGAAGCCAAACACAATACAGATGAGAACTTTTGTTGCGGCACGCGAATATTGGAGAATGACCCTACGCACTTGGCAATGAATTTAGAGCCACAAAATTTGAACCGCAACGGGCGCAATAACAAACAACATCAGTGAACAATTGCGGCGACAGAACTTATTAATCACGATAGAAACTTGGCAAGAAAGCCTTATATACACCAAGCCCTAAACCGCAATAACCGACAAACGGAACTCACTGCATTTCGACTGACAAGATATTAAAAAAGCGACCACTTGCCGAAGACCAAACTATAAAGATTAGGGCTAAGATGAAGGTTTGGTGTGCCCCTCGAAAAGCGAACACTTTATTTTACAAATTTACTTTCAAATTCAAATGGACTCAAGTTGTTTAATGTTGAGTGACTGCGCTTACGATTATAGAAGATCTCAATATATTCAAAT
>NZ_CAWPRC010000037.1:0-2201 GCF_963890165.1 Aliivibrio sp. SR45-2
GTTTGAAGACATCGACAGTATCATTAAAGGTATTATCGGTAATAAAAAACGTATTCATATTCACTTTGGTGACGTAGTGAATACGGATTCTGACTCTGCTGACGAACTAGCCAAAAGTATTGATGTGCAAATCCATACTAACTATCATTTGTTCCCTATTAACTATGCCGCCGCTAATATTGATTCTGATGTTGTAACGGATAGTGTTAAGAATGAATTAAATGCAAAATTATCGGTATTAACTGAAGAAGAAAAACCATTTTTACGCGCTCTTTATGCTAACCCAGTAAAGAACGCGCTGTAGTGATTTAGTTAAACAGTTTCTTATCCCAATGAGGAGGATTACCAACTTGTTGGGATAAGAAGTCGATAAAAGTTCGTACTTTTGGAGGTAAATGCTGTCTTCTCGGATAAACCGCATAAATAGGCAATTTCATATCCGCTTCCCATTCACTTAATAATCGAACTAAACTTCCATTCGCAAACTCATTCTCAAGTAAGTAACTCGCTAAATAAGATATACCTGCACCGGCTTTGGTTGCGTCTAGTATCGCAGACGCATTATCAATCTTGAAGTTACTGTGCACGTTAACGACTTGATGAACGCCATCACGAGTAAACTCCCATTCGTTAAATTTTCTTTCATTACTTTGATAAGTAATGCATTTATGTTGGGAGAGCTCTGCGGGTCTACTTGGTTCACCGTGTTTTTCTAAATAACTTGGTGCTGCTGCAACAATGAATCGGCAATCGGCAATTTTTCTTGCAACCATACCTTCTGGTAAATCATCGTGAATGGCGATCCAGCAATCAAAGCCATCTTCAAGTAGTTTTGGTTTATGATCAAACAAGCTGACTTCAAGCTCTAATTCTGGATAGAGTTCTTGAAAAACAGCCAACGCATGTGTGATGTGACGATTCCCAAAAGACTGAGCAATACCGACCTTAAATACGCCTGAAATACGCCCGTGGTGAGCATCTAAAAGGGCATCGGCTTCATAGGCAATATCGAGTAGCTTCTGACTGTATTCGGCATACTGACTGCCAAGCGCAGTGATTGATACCGAACGGTTATTACGTTGAACCAGCTGACAATCTAATCGTAATTCTAATGCTTTGATTTGTTTTGATACGTGCGATTTTGAAATGCCGAGTTTTTCAGCCGCACGCGTAAAATTAAGTTCATTTGCTACCGTAGCAAAAATTACCATTTGATGTAAATTGTCTAGCATTACACAGCCCCAATATTAACGATTGTTGCTATTGTAATGTTACTTATAAATATAGCCATTCACTTTTATTGATTTAGGGAAATCAGTTATTTGTTGGCCACCAAGGTAAATATTGCCATTAACCACGAGATCATCAGGCAGTGCCGTTATTTTTGAATAGCCAAGATAAAGGTTGCCTTTGATTGTTAGCTGCATTGGTAATGTTGCTAACGGTGTTCTAATGACACTCAAATCACCATTAACTGTCAGTCTTGCCGGCAGTTCGGTTAAGCCTGAACCTGCAAAGTTAATAAATCCAGCCACTTTGACACCACGGCGGTAACGTTTAAATTGAGTCGCTCCCGCTAAATTTAAATATCCTACAATTTTTGTGCCTCTTGGTATTCTAGTGATAGCGGTATTAGCGAGGTTTAGATTACCGTTAATAACGAGCCCTTGGGGTAACTTTGTTATTTTACTTTTTGCTAAATTAAGATCGCCATTAACCACCAAATCGTCAGGTAACTCGGTGTAGCCGGTATTCCTCAAGCTAATGTTTCCGTAGCTATCGATATGATTAATCAAACGGTGTTTATTTAATTTTTCAGCTAAAACAGGGGTGCTGAGCAACACAGATAATAAGATAAAGAAAATAGAGCGATTCAATATGAACATAGACACAACGTTGAATAAAAGACTTACTGTATTATCGACAACTGCGTAAATAAGTTTAATGTTAAATGAGTGATATCGGTCATGATTTAGCGTTTCATTTATCAAAATACATTTGATATAGTGAAATTCGGCATTGATTGTCGCAGTGATAAACATATTGAATCACTGGTAGTTAATTTTTTAAGTGTTAAGGAGACGTAATGTCTAAAGCAACTGGTACTGTTAAATGGTTTAATGAAGATAAAGGTTTCGGTTTTATTACTCAAGAGAATGGCGGTCCTGATGTGTTTGCTCATTTCAGCGCGATTCAAAGCG
>NZ_CAWPRC010000038.1:0-2191 GCF_963890165.1 Aliivibrio sp. SR45-2
CGGTTCATCAAAAGGATCGCGGCTTTTGTAGTTTTGGCTTAGTAAGCGTTCCTTTCTTCTTTGTTGCCTTTTGGTTTTCGTATTATCAGGTTCGGCAAATTAGCCCTTATTTCCCTAAGTTCAGGCGTTTCAGAGGTTAATTTACGCTTCAATTGTTCTTTGGTTATGCCTCATTTTAGTCAACATCAGTGTTTTCCTCGCAGAATTTTCAATCCCAGTTGTGGCAAGAATATTTGGTTTATCAGTTCCAAATCTGCTGAAACCAAGTCGTTCAAATGGTGTGAAAATTGTATCTGTTTTCCATTTACTTTATCTCGCAATTTAAGAGCATTTTGTTCGCTTAATTGCTATCGGTAAATTAGAATCAGGGCTTAGAAAATCTTGGCAGGGCAGTTCTTTACCAAGTTAACCGAGCCGAAAGTAAGCACGCACAACAATCGCATCAACACGATTTATTACATTCGGCTTTTTTGGTTTGCCTTGAATTTCGTGATTAAGGTGGTTAATTCAGGTTGGTTTGCATGGTAATAAACGTGTTATGCCAGCGTTGTGCGTACTGAGTCCGAAATTTTTTGCACGGTTCGTCAATAGAATCGCGGCTTTCGTAGTTTCGGCTTAGTAAGCGTTCCTTTCTTCTTTGCTACCTTTTGGTTTTCGTATTATCAGGTTCGGCAAATTAGCCCTTATTTTCCTAAGTTCAGGCGTTTCAGAAGCTATTTTACGTTTCAATTGTTCTCTGGTTATGCCTCATTTTAGTCTGCATCAGTGTTTTACTCGCAGCATTTCAATCCCAGTTGTGGCAAGGATTTTTGGTTTATCAGTTCCAAATCTGCTGAAACCAAGTCGTTCAAATGGCGTAAAAAGTGTATTTGTTTTCCAGTCACTTTATCTCGCAGTTTAAGAACATTTTGTTCGCTTAATTGGCATCGGTAAATTAGAATCTAGGCTTAGAAAATCTTGGCAGGGCAGTTCTTTACCAAGTTGACCAAGCCGAAAGTAAGCACGCACAACAATCGCGTCAACACGATTTATTACATTCGGCGTTCTGGATTGTCTTGGGTTTCGTGATTAAGGCGGTTAAATTCAGGTTGGTTTGCATGGTAATAAACGTGTTACGCCAGCGTTATACGTAGGGGAGTATATGGATACAATAGTTAAAAAAATCAGGTCTAGATATCTAAATTTATTTAGACAGCAAATGGAATCTAATACGTCTAAAGACATGTACTTATGTGATCTAATTATCATAGGGCTTGTGGATAGGAATGTAGCATTGGTTGAAGCTATGCCATCGTTAATTGAGACGCGCAATCTTCATGCTATTGCTCCATTATTACGAATACAATTGGATGGTTTACTTAGATTACACGCTTTTCGTCTGGTCGAATGCTCTGAAACCTTAGCGTCACACGTGATGAAAGGTGAAGCTTTAACTCGTTATAAATGTCCAAAATTGAAAAAGCAAAAATTAACTGATAGGTATTTAGTTGATACGTTAAAGAGTGAACTTCCTTGGATAGAAGAAATGTACGATTGTCTTTGTAGCTGGGTACATTTTTCAGATAGCCATGTGTTTTCAGCAGTTACTCAGGGAGATAAAAATGATTCAATATATATAGGTATTGGTAGCTATAGGCAGCGCATTCCAGACGATACATTTAAAAATGTAATTGGAGCGATAGAAATTATTCACGAATCAACGTCGTCATTAATAGAAGCTTATTTCAGCGCAGAACGTATAACAAAGCCATCAACACGATGCTTATAACATTCGGCATTCTTGGTTTAAAGTATAATTGGTTTTGAAAACTGGTCGTCAGCACGTGTTATGGCGGCGTTATGCGATTGTTTGAATTGATAGGTACAATCAATAGTTGGTGTATTAAAACCTATTTCTGATAAAATATAAATGTAATTTAAAATTAATCACAGATATTTTTAGACAAGGAAAACAATATGATAGGTTGGAAAGTTCTTTATAAATTTAATGAAAATGAAGTTGTATGTGAAATAGTAGGACAAATCGTTTCGGATGGTGCTTTTTTTGCTATTCCTGTCTATCATGATGGCTGCATAAAAATGGCATGGTTTTCTCCTAATGATGAAGTCAAAGTAATTGAACGTAAATAATTTAAGTTTTTATAAGCTTTAAATAGGATATGGAAATGGTAGAAAAAATAACTGAACTTCA
>NZ_CAWPRC010000039.1:0-2081 GCF_963890165.1 Aliivibrio sp. SR45-2
ATTTGAATATATTGAGATCTTCTATAATCGTAAGCGCAGTCACTCAACATTAAACAACTTGAGTCCATTTGAATTTGAAAGTAAATTTGTAAAATAAAGTGTTCGCTTTTCGAGGGGCACACCAATGCTTTTTTAAGCTCACGGCTTAATTTATTGGAATGGTAGGTAATGGAATATTTATTGATTCTTCTTCATGTGGCTTTAATTTGGATGTTAGCTGTTGCGACTCCTGGTGCTAATGTACTTTTAACGATCAACACTGCACTTAATTACGACCGTAAAATTGCGGCTTTTTCTGCTTTCGGTGTTAGTTGTGCGACGTTACTGTGGTCGTTTTTTGGTGGCTCCGGCTTAGTTATTCTCTTTTCTCATTTCCCTCAATTATTTGGTTTAATGAAAGTGGTAGGCGGCAGTTATTTATTGTATTTGGGAATGCGTCAGATTTATCTAACTCGAAAAATAAAGAGGTTAGGTGAGTTAACAGAAATCAATCAAACGATATCACCATCGAAAAGAAAGGTTTTCATTTCAGCCTTTATCACCAGTATTTTAAATCCGAAAACGGGTTTCTTCGTCGTCAGTTTATTCAGTGTTTCCATGCCTGAAAACATGAGTGCAACGATGATATTAGCAATCATGTTAACAATGTCCTTAATTACGCTTAGTTGGCATTTATTTTTAGCTACAGCGTTTTCTCATGAATCAGCTAAAAGTGTTTATGCTCGTATCTCTGGGGTTATGGATTATGTCACCGGTGGATTGTTTACCATTTTGGGCATTAAAGTAATGACCTCATAGTAAGAATGGTTGTTTGCATATAACAAATGCATCAACACGATTTGCTACACTCGGCGTTGTCAGTTTGCCTTTAGTTTCAGTGATTAAGGCGTTAAAATTCAGCTAGGTCTGTATGGTAGCAAACGTGTTATGCAGGCGTTATGCATTTTTTTGGCTAGGTATGTTTCTAAGAGATAATATAAATGAAATTATATGTTAATGATAAATCAGGGATAAAACGGTATTTAAATACTAGAACCACTTCTAGAACAGAGTTATCTAATGTGTTGGGTGGTGAGTACTTTGAAATTGAAGGTGAGGTCTACCATATAAAGCAAGTTTTTGCTGAAAAATCGAGTGATAATGCTCCCGTTTCGACTGTTATTGGTGGAGCTTTAGGTTTAGTTGGTGGTATGCCTGGTGTTATTATTGGTGGGGTTTTAGGTGCGCTGTTCGGTAATGAATCGGATAAAAAAGAAATTGCAGAAATAGATGCGTTCAATAGGAGCTAATTATGAAACAACCAGATTTAGGTTCTATACTCGCTGCTGGATTTGTCGCTTTTTTAGCGATAGGCTCAAATATTTACGAAGAAAATGCGATGGTTTTTATTCGGTCTATACTTGAAAAAGGCCATTTAAATACATCGTTAGTTATAATTGTTTTAGTAATTGTAATAACTCACGCAATTAAAATTAGACCCCAAAACTCAAGCAATAGCGTTTTTATTCGAAGTGGACTTATTCCTTTAGATATAGTTTTAACATTAAGTACTTATATAGCTGTTTCTACAACCGCTTGTGCATTATTAGAAGGTGCATTTATTCAAAAGTTCTATCATGTAGTGTATTTTACAAAGTTCTCAGTTTTAGATATCTATGTCTTAATGGGAGTTTCTGCGCTCCTAATTTGGTATGTGCTATTCCACATGTATAAATTAAGCATTGAGCTTTTCTTTCCATCAAAAACATTAAAATTATCCAGTGCAGATATGCATAAGAAACAATTAGTATCACAAGAAGATTAAAAATTATAGTTATCAGGTTGAGCTAAATTATACATGCATAACAAATGCATCAACACGATTTGCTACACTCGGCGTTGTCAGTTTGCCTTTAGTTTCAGTGATTAAGGTAGTAAAATTCAGCTAAGTCTGTATCGTAGCAAACGTGTTATGCAGGCGTTATGTTCTAGGCGATAGATAATGGTTATCTAAAATATTACCTTTGTTTTTATTAACTTAGAAATTAGTGACATTAATCACAGTAGTTCTTCACGATATTACAATAATGATATTTGTATAT
>NZ_CAWPRC010000040.1:0-2044 GCF_963890165.1 Aliivibrio sp. SR45-2
CTTAGAAAATCTTGGCAGGGCAGTTCTTTACCAAGTTGGCCAAGCCGAAAGTAAGCACGCACAACAATCGCATCAACACGATTTATTACATTCGGCGTTCTGGGTTTGCCTTTAGTTTTGTGATTAAGGCGGTTAATTCAGGTTGGTTTGCATGGTAATAAACGTGTTATGCCAGCGTTGTGCGTACTGAGTCCGAAATTTTTTGCACGGTTCATCAAAAGGATCGCGGCTTTCGTAGTTTCGGCTTAGTAAGCGTTCCTTTCTTCTTTGTTGCCTTTTGGTTTCCGTATTATCAAGTTCGGCAAATTAGCCCTTATTTCCCCAAGTTCAGGCGTTTCAGAGGCTATTTTACGCTTCAATTGTTCTTTGGTTATGCCTCATTTTGGCCTGCATCAGTGTTTTCCTCTTAGCATTTTTAATCCCAGTTGTGGCAAGGATATTTGGTTTATCAGTTCCAAATCTGCTGAAACCAAGCAATTCAAATGGCGTAAAAAATGTATTTTTTTCCATTTACGTTATCTCGCAATTTAAGAACATTTTGTTCGCTTAATTGCCATTGGTAAATTAGTATCAGGATACTAAAAATATTGGCAGGGCAGTTCTTTACCAAGTTAGCCAAGCCGAAAGTAAGCACGCACAACAATCGCATCAACACGATTTATTACATTCGGCGTTCTGGGTTTGTCTTGGGTTTCGTGATTAAGGCATCAAAATTCAGGTTGGTCTGCATGGTAATAAACGTGTTATGCCAGCGTTATGTGAATTTATGGAGAGTTATGAACGAGTTTTGGAAAGGTGTTTTATTTGGGTTGTTGCCAACTATAATTATGGCAATTTTAAGCTCCCTGTTTTTTGATATATTCATTGACAAAGTTATACTCCCCGGAGTAGTAAAACAATTAGAAAATCAAAATTATGTGTCACATGATCTGAAAGAAGGTAAATTTGTATCGACTAATTTAGATTCTTTTAATACAAATCACATGATTGATTCATCCATCTTGCTCAATTTGAAAGACGGTGAATTTGTATTGACCAAGAAGCTTGAAAGTGTGGAAGAAAATAATAATGAGCGGCTTGATAAAGTAGTTAAAGATTATAAACAGGCCATTTTTTCTCAATCTGAAGAAATTGCGTTTACCCGCTCTGATGTCGATAAACTTAAGAAAGTAATAACTGTGCTTGATGCAAAATTGAATGAAGGGTTTCAAGTTAAAGTCTATTATCACCATAATCGTGAATACAAAGGTCAAATTCAACTTAATACAAATAATATCTTGATTAAAAAGCTTCTTATTCACGGTTCAGAATATCAGCTTAATCATGCAAGCAATTATGCTGATTTTGATGCCGTTTTACGTCCTTTATCAGTTGATGGTAAATTGAGCTTTGAGCCTATTGCTAGTTTGTATATTGATGACCACAATAAACTTTTTGATGATGCAAAAAGTTCTGGCGTAGGTGACGCACAATTACGGTGGTAGCATTCACATAACAAATGCATCAACACGATTTACTACACTCGGCATCTCAGGTTGTCGGGTGTTTCTCGTTTTAAGGCGGCAATATTGAGTATAATTGAATAGTAGTAAACGTGTTATGCAGGCGTTACACGAACTCTAAGATCGCAGTTTTTTGGCTCAGTTCAGTGATTGAGCCGTTAGTTTTTTAGGCGTGAAAGTAGGGTGGATTTCCTTTTTCTTTGTTGCCTTTTGGTTTTCATTTCATCAGGTTCGGCAATTGACCCTTATTGCAAAAAGTTCATGGATTTCAGAAACCAATTCACGCTTCAATTGTTCAGGGTTTTGCCTCGTTTTAGTCTGTATCAGCGTTTTGCTCGCAGCATTTCAAATCCCAGTTGTGGCAAGGATATTTGGTTTATCAGTTCCAAACTTGCTGAAACCAAATCGTACAAATGATGTAAGAAAAAGGGATTGTTTCGTTTCACAGTTATTGCTGTTGAAGTGATATTTTGCTCGCTTAATTGAGCCAGTCTAATTAAACTCAGTTTACAGTAAATCTTGGTAAATCAATTCTTTACCAA
>NZ_CAWPRC010000041.1:0-2040 GCF_963890165.1 Aliivibrio sp. SR45-2
TTTGGTTAATATCTAAAATTTCTTTATTAAAGTTATCAAAATCAATACTAGGTTGCATCGCAAGTAAACCATCTTTTGCGTACCCATAAGGAATATTTAAAAACTTATCTGCCTCCTCTATCGCCGAAAATGAACTAGAATCGTAACGCTCAATCACCTCTTGCCTTGCATTATTTATGATCTTAATAAAGCTCATGGATGCTTCAGGATAAGAGACAGATTGAGTAGGTCTCGTGGTATCAGACAAGACTTCATGTACCTTCGAACTGCTATTTCCAATCGCATCAACCGCTGAAATAGCAAATTGAGTGGTTGAATTAACAAACACTGACTTATCATAACTTTTCTGAAACGCACACTCATAACCATCGTCAACAAGGTACGGAGTACAGGTAAGCCCTTCAGGTGTTGCACCATTAAAGCTAACAGTAAGATCTTGTATATTAGAAGAATCTTCTTTGACATAACCTTCTAACAAATAAAAGGCGTCGTTATTTGGATTGAATGTTGAAGCGGAGGTCACCTCGATAACAGGCGCATTGTTATCCCATAAAAAAGGAATCGATGTGGACAGTTTATTTTTGTTGCCCACAATATCATCGGCATAGACAGACAATTTAGCTTCAGTGATCGACTCACTTATCTGATCTAACTGTAACGTATTAATACTTACGTACACAGGAGCTTCCCTTAAACCTTCTTTAAACTCTGATACATCAATCTGACAATAACCGTCACCAAAATCGTTTTCTGGACATGCAATCTCTGATGACCATCCACTGTCATCCTTATATTGTAAATAAACTTCAGCGCTCTTTAGCCCCACATTGTCTTTGAAAAGCAAATCAATGACATCAGTCTTCACTAATACGTCAGAATCAGATCGCTCCGCTGTTGGATTTTCATCATCAATCGAAACAGAAGATCTAGATGGTACGATTCCATTAGGATCAGACGCAGTACCAAACGCATTAATCAGATTGGCAAAAGGCTTATAATCATCAGGTTGAGTACCAGATACGTTTAATGTTGAGCTATTTGCAGTGATTAATACATGTTGAGCGAGCACATTAGAATAGGTTTCACTCGTGATGGGTTCTTTACCAAAAGAGATATTTTTCGGTAATAAACTAATATTATCAATTTCAAAACCATCTAATTGTCCATCGGCTTTAATGTCATTATACGAAAGAGCTGCCAGCGTAAAAGAAGTATAAATAGCGCTGTCTACGTCTGCCGCGTATTTCTTAACTAAATCAGAAGAATAAGATGAATATGCCGTTAAGTATGCACCGTATTTGTGACCATCAGTAACATAAGCACTTTGTCCACCTTTTACAATATCAGTCGGCTCAACGGTATGAACATTAAACCCATACATATTACTGATCGTTGTGTTAGCGGTGTTAATGGCACTTGTCGCATCACGCCCTTGTTTTTCAATATAATAATCCGCCAGCCCCTTTGCCATGTAGGTTAAGGGGGTCAACATCACTTTGTTGTCTTTATCTTCATTAAAGTATGCTGTTGCCTCAAATTTTAGTGTTTGCCCATCGCCCTCATAAACTACATTTCCACTCGCAGGGTCAGTATAAGCTCCTCCCAAAGCCTGAATTAAGATGGGCATGGAGCCACTATTAATCTCAATTGAATATTCACCTCGAGATGAACTTGTAGACTCACCAAGTTGCTTACCTATACGCCCACCATCGTACTCCCATACGATAATTCTCGCCCCGGCAATAGGCGCATCAAATAATATCCCTGAATCTGATGTCGTTTCTCTTTTTGACGGAGAGGTATCACCTCCTTCTCCACCACAAGATGTAATGAGGAATAAGAATAGGATACTAATAAGTGATTTAAATAATGAACTAAGGCGCATAAGGTTAATTTTTAGTAGTAAATATGAGAGTTGTCGCATTATATTTACTGTACTTAAAATAACAACGTGGGGATAAAGCATTCATGCAATAGTTATAATGACTGAATCTATAGTCATTTTAACTGTATTGCTAGTTTTATCCCCACGTTGTTATT
>NZ_CAWPRC010000042.1:0-2027 GCF_963890165.1 Aliivibrio sp. SR45-2
TCGTTGCTTTATATTTTTCAGCTGTGGTGACTATTCTTTTTCTTATACAAGCATTTGACTTAAAAATTTCTTTATTGTGGAATGGCCCTGAAAAACTAAAAGAGCAATGGAAAATAGCTAAAGGGGCGCTTCTTTCTAATGTGTTAGGAACGCTGGGTTTTTATGCGGGGCTCTTTGTCACCAACATAGTAATTGAAGACCAAAAATTAGTTGGTAGTTATGCATTTTCTTTAATTTTAATTTCGGGCTTTGAAGTGATTAGTAGAAGTGTCCAGCAATATTATATCCCTTATTTTTCCTCAGAATTTACCCATGAGAAGCTAATAGGTATTGAACATAAATTTTTATCTCTTTCTAGTTTATTGATTATACCAATAGCAGTGCTATTTTGTTTATATTCAATATTAAACTTTGAATTTAAATATGAAGATGCGATAGTTCCATTTATTATATTATTTGTGTCTTGGATTATATCATTTAAATTTAATCTAAAAGCGGGCTATTTCATCTCTTGTGGTAAGACGATGTTAAACTTTAAGGCTTCCATTGTTAATGTTGTTTTAACTGTGATGCTCTCTTTAATATTGGGTTGTACGCTTGGTCTGGTTGGTATTGCTGCTGCGAGATTTATTACAGTAATAGTGTTAATTTTTGTTTATAGGAAGCTGTATGAGCTTAATTAATGTAAAGTCGCATATTGGTCCATATATTCCAAATTGGATTAAATATGGAATATATTATCATAATGTTCTTAGTGGTATTTATAAATACCATGCATTAAATAACGAAGAAAAAAAAATCCATATTCAAAGTCTAGTCCTAAAAACAGTTTGCAAAGCCTATAATAATACATCATTCTATAATAGATTGTATAAAGAAAATAATATCAATCCTAATTATTTTAAAGAAGTAGGTGATTTAAAGTACCTACCTATTATAAGCAAGACGGATATAATTACTAATGTTGATGAACTGATAATAGAAGGTTTTAATAAAGATAAGTTAATCCAAGCTAATACTGGTGGTTCAACAGGTAATCCTTTATTGCTATACAGATCAAAGGATGAGATGGCACATGAGTTTGCATATTTAGATTTTCATTTATCTAAATTATTTGGTGGATATAGTTGGGTAAATAAAAATAAATTAATATTACGCGGAAATACTTATAAAGGAGAGGTTATAAAACAGTTGGGTTGTAATTTGATTGTTTCATCGCAATTGATTAGTGAAGATAATATTGAATATGTAGTAAAAAAAATAACTGAATTTAAACCATCATTAATACATGCGTATCCTTCATCATTAATGAAGCTGATTGATTTACTTTTTACCAATGATTTAAAATTAAATATCCCTTACGTACTTACTAGCTCTGAGGTTATAACTCAACAACAAATTAATCTAGCAAGGAGGGTGCTGAATTCAAAACATCTCGATATATATGGTAACAGTGAGCATTCTGTGCTTGCTCTTAATTATTCTGGAAGCTATGAATTTGATATGAACTATGCTTATACCGAATTTAATCATGGTAAAATCATATCTACTAAGTTACTTAATTCTCCTATGCCATTAATAAGATATGATTGTGGTGATATATATTTAGAGACTAAAGTTTTGGTTAATAAAGAAGATGAACGAAAACTATTAAGTATTGGTGGAAGAATTACAGAATATATTTATGATTTAGACAATAACAAGTTACCAATAGTTAGCCTAATATATGGTCAGCATTATGATTTTTTTAACGCGGTGAGTGATTTCTCTTTAGTTCATAATATATGTGGAAGTTTAATCGTGGAATATATATCTAGTGACGTGTTAAGCGATAGTTGTATATCAAATGCGCAAATGATCGTAAATGAAATAACAAATAATAAACTTTGTATATCATTTGTCAAAGTGGATAGTATGAGAATTAAAACTAATGGTAAAAAAGCATCTTTAGTAAGTGTTTATGATTATGATTGACAGAATAGTTTACTTTTTATATTCATCATTATTAGTTTCTGGGATATTAACAG
>NZ_CAWPRC010000043.1:0-1985 GCF_963890165.1 Aliivibrio sp. SR45-2
GTTATTTGCCCTGAGAATAAATCGGTTGCTAGGTATTGTTTATTCAGCGCCCCTATCCATAATGCCAATCCTGAGCGTTTATACTTATTGTCATAATTTCGAGAAAACATCAATTCTCCATTAATATAAACTTGGGAGCCCTCGGCATTATGCGTCATCCCAAGATGACTCCATTCGCCTACTTTTATTGGCTTAGGCTCTGAGCTGCTTTTGGAATAGCCTCCTCCGTAATGCATATATTCTCGGCCATACCTGCTAACGCCTAAATAACTGCGCCCATAAGTTGAACTATCACTGCTGCCTGATAATTGAAGGGTAATCGCATCAGTTTTAACCCAGTACATCATGCTGAACTCTGAGCCTTCAGGGGCGATGCCACTGATGGCATAGCCATCATTATCACTAACATCTAATAATGCAGAGCCTGACTCCTCCTTAATATCTTCAAGGTTCGCTTGAACTGCTACATAATCCACATAGCTTGACCAATAACTTTCATCTAAATTAATATTTATCTCATTAGGATCGGGGACAAGAGGATCGCTACCAATTTGATATTCAGCGCCATCCTCAATACCATCGTTATCAGTATCTGGACGACATGGATTTGTACCAGATTGATACTCTTCACCATCAAATAAGCCGTCGCTGTCGCTGTCCGAGTTATTCGGATCAGTACATAAAGCTTGTTCAACTTCGTCGAATAAACCATCACCATCACTATCTAAGCTTCCAACCTTCTCAGTTAGATGAGCGCCATGAACTAGCTTAAGATCATATCGACCTGATACGTTGTTATATACCCAATCACCGCGCCAACGATTGAAATCATAGGCTGCTTGCAAATTGAGTTCAGTTCCATTTGGCATTTCAACCATATATTGACGGATTTCTTTTTGGTTTAATCCTCGATCCCAAATCTGAACATCCGTTAACTGGCCACGTAATAAACTTTCTACAACCCCTTTTGAATTTAAAGCCCCAAACCACAATGCAAATTTTGAAGGTACATAACCACTATCGCCGCTGTACAAATACATCAACTCTGCATTGATATACACACGAATACCTTTATCATCCACACTTAACGCTAAATGCACCCATTGATTCTCTTTAATTGGGGATGGTTTGCTGCCTGTATTAGAACCCCGTTTACCAAAACGTACATATTCTCTCCCCCTGCTATTTATTCCTAAATAACTTTGTTGAGATGATGTAACCCCACGGCTACCTGATATCTGAGTCTTAATCTCTGTCGCTTTAACCCAATACATCATAGTAAAATCATGGCTTTTTGGCACAATTCCACTAATGGCATACCCTGTATTATCAGTTACGTCCAACAACGCTGAACCCACTTCCTCTGGGGTTCCTTGCTCTATTGCTTGCTCTGTTTCATGATGCACATAGGTTTCCCAATAACTTTCATCCAATACCTCATTAGTATCACCAGAATCTTGATTAAGCGGGTCACTGCCTATCTGCTGCTCAAAACCATCCTCAATCCCATCACCATCAGTATCTGACAAGCAAGGATCTGTACCTAAATTAAGCTCATCACCATCAGATAAACCATCCTTATCAGTGTCGGGATCATTTACGTTTGTACATAAACCAGATTCAATATCATCAGAAATCCCATCGCCATCACTGTCCACTTTTTTAATTTGCTCTGTAAGGTGAGCACCATTCACTAATTTTAAATCGTATTTCCCTGATGCTTTGTTGTATACCCAATCACCACGCCTGCGATTAAAGTCGTACGCAGCTTGTAAGTTTTCTTCAGTACCTTTGGGCATTTCTGCCATATACTGACGAACTTCTTTTTGAGTTAACCCTCTATTCCACACTTGCACATCAGTTATTTGCCCTGAGAATAAATCGGTTGCTAGGTATTGTTTATTCAGCGCCCCTATCCATAATGCCAATCCTGAGCGTTTATACTTATTGTCATAATTTCGAGAAAACATCAATTCTCCATTAAT